>CAYODZ010000073.1:0-27243 GCA_964402835.1 uncultured Gammaproteobacteria bacterium
GTGTCGTGCACCTGCCAGTCGAACGGCACGAGCGCGACCATCACGCCGGTCAGACCGCCGAGTACGAAGATGAAGAAAAAACCGAGAATGAAGCGCATCGGCGCGCGCAGCCAGGGTTTGCCGGTCCACAAGGTCGCAATCCACGCGAACACTTGCACGCCCATCGGCAGCGCGACGCCCATGCTCGCGGCCGAGAAGAAGCTCAGCGCGAGCAGCGGGATGCCGACCGTAAACATGTGGTGTACCCAGAGCCCGAAGCTGAGGAATGCGGTGCCAATCAACGCGAGCACGATCCACGTGTACGCGACAATCGGCCGGCGTGCGAACACCGGCAACACTGTCGACACGACGCCTGCCGCCGGCAGGAAGATGATGTACACCTCAGGATGTCCGAACAGCCAGAACAGGTGCTGCCACAGCAGTGGGTCACCGCCGCGCGCCGGGTCGAAGAACGCGAAGCCGAACGCGCGCTCGATCTCGAGCAGTACGCTGCCGAGGATCAACGGCGGGAAGCCGAACACGATCATGAACGCCGTCACCAGCAGATACCACGCAAACAGCGGCATCTGGGTGATCGCCATCCCCGGCGCACGGTTCTTGAGTACCGTAACGATGATCTCGACGGCCGCGCCGACCGCCGCGACCTCCGCGAGCGTGATACCGAGCAGCCAGAAATCCGAGCCGAGGCCCGGCGTGTACTCGATGCTCGACAGCGGCGTGTACATGAACCAGCCGGATGCGGGCGCTGCGTCGAACGCAAAGCTTGTGTACAGGAACACCCCGCCAAACAGGTAGCACCAGTAGCCGAACGCGGTCAGCCGCGGGAACGGCATATCGCGCGCGCCGATCATTTTCGGCAACAGGTACAGCGCGATGCCCTCGAGCATCGGGATCGCGAACAGGAACATCATGGTCGTGCCGTGCATCGTCACGAACTGGTTGTAGGTTTCGTGGTCGAGCACGCTCTGGTCGGACCAACCGAGCTGCAGACGCATGAACATCGCGAGCATGCCGCCCACGAGTAGAAACGCGAGGCTCGTGACGATGTAACGCAGACCGATGGTCGAGTGGTTGACGGCGGTCAGCTGCCCGCGCCAGCCCGGCGCGTTCGACCACGTCCGCTCGAGCTGCTCGCGATACACGTCGAGCGTCGTCATGGCGTGCGTTCCAAATAGCGTGCGAGCGACTCGAACAACGCGGCGTCCTCAAGCGCATAGCCGGCCCCGGTATTCTCCGGCTTGACCGCGGCCCCGTGAGTCGCGAGCCACGCGCGCAGATTCTCCGGTGTGTTCGGCACGGTGCCGGCGCCGAGCGACTCGCGCGCGGCGAAATGCGTGAGATCGGGACCCCCCGTACCCACCGCGTCCGACCCCGCGATGCGGTGACAGAGCGCGCACCCCGCGTCGGCGAACGAACGCGCACCGGCAGGATCCAGCGGTGGTGACGCGGCCCGCGCGGCCCGCCATGCATCGAACTCCGCCTGAGGCTGCGCGATGACGGTGAGCTTCATCCGCGTGTGCTGCGCGCCGCACAGCTCAGCGCATTGCCCACCGTAGCGGCCGGCTTCCGACGCTTCGAAGCGGTGCAGGTTCGTACGCCCCGGCACCAAATCGACCTTGCCGGCGAGGCTTGGAATCCACAAGCTGTGGATGACATCCGCGCTATGCAACGTGAGCTCGACCTGCACGCCGACCGGAATGTTCAGTTCGTTCGCCGTCACGACCGCGGGCTCGCCCGGATAACGCACTTCCCACCACCATTGGTGGCCGGTCACCTCGACGCGCAGCGGCGCGTCGGCCATGCGCGTGATGCGTTCGCCGACGCCGGTGCCGTAGACCAGTAATGCGATCAGGGTCACCGCGGGAAAAACGAGTCCACCACCGAAAACAAACGCGCGCGCGCGCAGCGACGGTTTGTTCCGGCGGAACATTGCATAGAACAGTAGCGCCATCACCAGCAGGAGGACGGCGCTCGCACCCCAGAACATAATCCACCAGAGGGTCGCAATCGCATCGGCGACCGGACCTTTCGCCGCGAGCGCTGAGTAGTTCGTCACACCGGCGAAGGACGCGCGAACGCGCGTCCACGTTGTTCATATCGCTGGCGCGCACCAGGGTCTTCCAGCGCTTCGGCGAGTGCGGTCACAAGCTCGTATTGCATCGCGTCGTAACCCGCATCGGCAACGCCAGCGATGTACCCGGCTTGCACGCCCTCATGCACGCGCGCGACCGCACCGTACTGCGGGTGGTTCAGCGACGTGTCGGCGGGGTTGTCGAACGACGCCTGGCACGCCTCACGGTCGAGCGAATGGTAGGCGCGACAATTGAACGGTCGTGCTGCGTAGGCGCTGCAGCGGCCGTCGACGAGTACCGGGCACGGCAAGTTGGTCGCGAGTACCTGCGCGCGCGGCACCTCGTCGAGCCGGCGAGCCGTCTGCAGGACGCGATTGCGAAACACATCGAACGCGGCGGCATCGAGTTGGTTCTTGAGGAAATCAATCATCCCGAAGACTTCGGCGGGGGTCGCCATCACGCGTAGGTGACAGCAAAGGTCGCATCCGCTACGGCACGCAACATCGCCGCGTTGCCTGGCCGGAATCCGTGCAAGCGCATCGTCGAGCAACCGGAGCGTTTGACGCCGGGCGCGCTCCGGCCCACCACGTGAAGCCTCCTGTGCACTACGCGCGCGCACGCGCGCCGCCGTGTCCTCTCGTGCGCTCAACGGCGGGTCGCGGGGATTGCGCGCAGGACGCGGCCCTGCTCGCTGTCGGTCAAAGCATAAACGGCGCCGTCCGGCCCCACCCGAACATCACGAATGCGCTCCCCTATCTGGTCGAACATGCGGCCCTCCTCGGTCGCGCGGCCCTGTCCAAGGCGCACGCGGTACACAGCCTTGCCCATCAGTGTAGCGATGAGCAAGTCACCGTCCCATTCTGGGAACAGGTCGCCGTGGTACAGCGCCATCCCCGAAGGCGCAATCGAGGGACTCCAGTGGAACACCGGTGAGTCGGTGTCTGGCAGGCTGTCGAACGGCGAGATCCGTGCGCCATTGTAGTCGACACCGAAAGTGGCAGCCGGCCAGCCGTAGTTATGCCCGCGCTCGATGATATTGATCTCGTCGCCGCCACGCGGGCCGTGTTCGTGCGCAATCAGCTGTCCAGTCTCCGCGTCGTACACAATGCCTTGTACGTTGCGATGGCCGAACGACCAAATCGCATTACCGTAGGGATTGTCGGTCGGAATGGAGCCATCTGCGTTGAGGCGAACGATCTTGCCAAGATGGTTACCGGTGTTCTGGGCTTCTTCACGGTAGTCAAACCCATCGCCGAGGGTGAGCACGAGTGTGCCGTCCGGTAGAAAGGCAATGCGCCCGCCATAATGCGCATTGCCGCGTTTCTTAGGCTGTGCTTCGAAGATCGTCGTCAGCTGCGAAATACTACCGTCTGCATAGCGTCCACGGGCGAGACAGGTGTTGTTCGCGGCCTCATCGCCGCACGCGTACGACAAATAGAGGGTGCGGCTCTCCTGGAAATCGGGTGCGAGCGCGACCTCGAAAAGGCCCGCCTGGCCCGCGACGTGCGCCTCGGGTATGCCACTCACGGGCTCTCGACGCAGTGTGCCGCCTGGCGAGATGTGCCGGAGTCTACCCGCACGCTCGGTGACCAGCAGCCCGCCGTCTGGAAGAAATGCGAGAGACCACGGATGTTCGAGTCCCTCGACGATCGTCTCAACCTGATAGGCGACGCCTTGCGCAGCAGCCGTGAGCGGCGCGCAGATCGCGAGTACGAGCGCGAGCTTACGCATGCGTGTTGCGCGGTCGCGCGAGCAGCACGCCAAAGGCCCACGCGCCAACCGCTGCGCTGAGCATCATCGCGAGAATACCGCCGACGCCGCGCGTTGCAGCGATGAAGGTCGGCATCGGTAAAACGGCGTTCGCAAGCATAAATGCGACGAAGATCCCCACGGCTCCCGCGGCGAGAAACCACACCGCGTAGCCGCCGATCCAGCGTGCCGCAAGCGCAGCAACTGGCAGCGCGAAGAGCAGCGTGACCCCGACCATGAGCCCGTAAATGGGCGTGAAACTACCGAGATCGTGTAGCGTCATCGCGATTCGGTTCTGAAAAGAGACCGCAAAGCCGAGATCTGCGATCGCTGCGGCGTTGAATTGTGTCTGCACGATGGAACCCAAAGCCGTCGCGATAAGCACCGCGATGGCGAAATACAGCAACACGGCTCCGAAACGACGCCCAGGCATTCCCCGAGAATAGGCCGGGCCTGCGCTACTCGTAATCAGGTGATTCCCTTAATGGCGGAGATGGCGGAGAGGGTGGGATTCGAACCCACGAGACCCGCAAGGGCCTGCCGGTTTTCAAGACCGGTGCCTTCAACCACTCGGCCACCTCTCCAAATGAAATTGAATTATCGCATGTACGGCTGCAACGCCGTCGGAATCGCAATCGTGCCGTCGGCCTGCTGGTAGTTTTCCATCACGGCAATCAACGCGCGACCGACCGCGACGCCGGAGCCGTTCAGTGTATGCAGTAACTCGGGCTTTCCGGTTTCCGGATTGCGCCAACGCGCCTGCATGCGGCGTGCCTGGAAATCCTCACAGTTGCTACACGACGAGATTTCGCGGTATCGCCCCTGCGCAGGCATCCAGACCTCAAGGTCGTACGTCTTCGCGGCCGAGAAACCGATATCGCCGGCACACAGCGCAACGACACGATACGGCAGTTCGAGTAACTGCAGCACACGCTCGGCGTGCGAGGTAAGCTGCTCGAGCGCCGCGTACGACTCGGCGGGCTTCACGAGCTGCACGAGCTCGACCTTGTCGAATTGGTGCTGACGGATCATGCCGCGCGTGTCTTTACCGTGCGCGCCCGCCTCCGCGCGAAAACACGGTGTATGCGCGACGAGCCGGCGCGGCAGCGTATCTGAATCAAGAATCTGATCGCGCGCGAGGTTCGTGAGCGGCACCTCCGCCGTCGGCACGAGATACAACGCGCGTTCGCCCGCCATCTGAAATTGATCATCGGCGAACTTCGGCAACTGGCCGGTTCCAATCAACGCGTCGGGCCCGACGAGGTACGGGACGTAGCACTCCTCGTAGCCGTGTTCTCGCGTGTGCAGGTCCAGCATGAACTGCGCAAGCGCACGGTGCAGGCGCGCGAGCCCGCCCTTCAGTACGACAAAGCGCGCGCCTGACAGGCGCGCCGCCGCCTCGAAATCCATGTCGCCGGACGCGCCGAGATCGACGTGGTCGCGCGGCTCGAAGTCGAACGCACGCGGCGTGCCCCACGCCCGCACTTCGACGTTTGCGGACTCATCGCGACCATCGGGTACGGACTCGTGCAGCGTGTTGGGTACCGCCAGCAGCAGTTCGTCAAGCTGGTGTTGAAGCGCACTGAGCTCCTGCTCGCAATGCTTGAGCTCGTCGCCGAGGCCCGCGACCTCCGCGAGCAACGGCGCGGCGTCCTCGCCCTTCGACTTCGCGATGCCGATCGCCTTCGAGCGTGTGTTGCGTTCGTTCTGGAGCCCCTGCGTGCGCGTCTGCAATTCCTTGCGCTTTGCCTCCAGCGCGCTGAACGCGTCCGCGGGGAACGCGTAGCCGCGTCGCGCGAGGCGCGCAACGACGCCGTCGAGGTCGGCGCGCAGCGTCTTGATGTCGATCATTTCTTCCCCCGTATCTCGGCGAGCTTCTCGCGGATCTTGATTTCGAGCCCGCGCGGCACCGGATGATAATAGACCTGCTCGCCCATGTCGTCCGGGAAATACGTCTCCCCGGCCGCGATACCGCCCGGCTCATCGTGCGCGTAGCGGTAGTCTTTGCCGTAATCGAGCGATTTCATGAGCTTCGTCGGCGCGTTACGGAGCTTGAGCGGGACCTCAAGCGAGCCATGCTTGCGCACGTCCGCCTTCGCGGCGCCGAAGGCCGTATAGACCGCGTTCGATTTCGCGGCGACCGCCAAGTAGACGACCGCCTGGGCAATCGCAAGCTCGCCCTCAGGGCTGCCGAGCCGCTCTTGGACGTCCCAGGCGCTGAGTGCGATCGCGAGCGCGCGCGGGTCCGCGTTACCGATGTCTTCGGATGCCATGCGCGCGACACGGCGTGCGACATACAGCGGGTCGACGCCGCCGTCCAACATGCGCGCGAGCCAATACAACGCGGCATCGGGATTCGAGCCGCGCACCGACTTGTGGAGTGCAGAAATCTGGTCGTAAAACGCTTCGCCCTGCTTGTCAAAGCGCCGTAGCCCGCCCGCGACGACGTCGTCGATGACCGCGTCGGTGACCTCGCCGGCCACGGCGAGGTCGGTCGCGACTTCAAGCAGGTTCAGCGCGCGGCGCGCGTCGCCGTCCGCCGCGTGCGCGAGGGCCGCGCGGTGCGCGTCGCCAAGCATCACGCCGGAACCGCCGAGTCCGCGCTCCGAATCTTTGAGCGCCTGGTCGATGATCGCCTCGATGTCGGCGACTTCAAGCCGCTTCAATACATAGGTGCGCGCACGCGACAGCAGCGCAGAGTTCAACTCGAAGCTCGGGTTCTCGGTCGTCGCGCCGATGAACACTAGGGTGCCGTCCTCGACGAACGGCAGGAACGCGTCCTGCTGCGCTTTGTTGAAGCGGTGCACCTCGTCGAGGAACAGAATGGTCGACTTGCCGGATGCCGACTTGATCATGCGCGCATGGTCAACGGCGCTGCGGACGTCTTTCACGCCTGCGAGCACCGCCGATAACGGAATGAACTCCGCGTCGTACACGTGCGCTAGCATGCGGGCGAGCGTGGTTTTGCCCGTACCGGGCGGCCCCCACAACACCATCGAATGAAGGCTTCGGCCCTCGGCCGCTGCTCGCAACGGCTTTCCGTCCGACAGCAGGTGCTGTTGTCCGATGAACTCGGCGAGCGAGCGCGGCCGCATCCGGTCGGCGAGCGGCCGGCTGTCCACCGGGTTCATCGGCGGAAGAACAGCGCTCGGATAAACAGGAGGCCTGCAATAATGCCGAGCGCGTTTGCGCCGACATCAAGCAGATCAAAATAACGGTAACCGAGCACGTACTGTGCGCCTTCTAGCGCAAAACCCATCAATATCAGTAGCCCGAAGATGATGGCGTGCGAGTGCCGCTGATAGATGAAGCCGAACCACGCCATTAGCGCGGCGTACGCGGAGGCGTGGCCGATTTTATCAAGGTGCGGGAGGCCGATGTCGACGCTCGGCATCCGCGGCCACAGGCTGAGCGCGATGACCGCGCATACGAGCAGCCAGCCGCCAGCGAGCCACAGCGACCGCCGCTTTAGCGGCCGCGGTTCCAGCCACGTCGGCATCAGCGCTCGTCGCCGCCGATGACGTCGACGCCCGCCGGCGCTTCGAACTCGAACACCGCATCGTCGATGCGCGGGTTGCGAATGAGGTTCTCAAACGCCATTCGCGTTGTCTGTCCGAAGTTGTCGACGAGCTCCATCGCCGCGAGTTGCCCGTCATCGAAACCGATACGCACCGCTTCGAAATCCGAATCTTGCACGTGCGGCACGACTTGTACCCACACAAGTCCATCGCGCTCGCCGAGCGCCTTGATGTCTGCGTGTTCGTGTAACGCGCGGCCGCCCGACAGCAGCATCGCCGGCGTCGACGCGAGCGTCCGGTCGAGCGGTCGTACCGTGACTTGCGCGAGTTCCTCGTCGTACATCCAAACGCGTTCACCGTCGGCAACGATGACCTGGCGCGACGGTGCGCGGTAATCCCACCGGAACCGGCCGGGGCGGCGGACTGCGAGCGTTCCGGACACTTGCTGCAGCTCGATGCCCTGCGCATCGGTCACCGTCTGCGTGAAATCAGCCCGCAGGCTCTGCACCTGATCCAGAAAGCGATTGAGGTGTGTAGCCCCTTCGCCTGACTCCGACGCGTCGGAATAACAGGTGGGAGCGACGCTCAGCGTCGCGATTGCCAGAAAACCTACCAGCGCTTGCTTAATAGTCATATCAGTCCTTTGGCGGCGGCGGCGCGAGCACTTCGCGCATGCCGTTCGATTGCACGGGGCCGACGACGCCTGCCGCTTCCATTTCCTCAATCATCCGCGCGGCGCGGTTATATCCGATCTTCAGTCGGCGCTGAACGCCAGAGATCGATGCTTTGCGGCTCTCGGTCACGATGCGCACCGCTTGGTCATACAGCTCATCCTGTTCGCCGCCCTCGTCCCCGCCGAACGCGAGCGGGTCGCCACCGACGGCGGCCGACGGACCCTCGAGGATCTCGTCGATATACGAAGGCTCGCCCTGCCGGCGCAGATCGTTGGCGACGCGATGCACTTCCGCGTCGGACACGAATGCGCCGTGCACGCGCTGCGGCACCGCGGTCCCGGGCGGCAGATACAGCATGTCGCCGTGCCCAAGCAGCTGCTCCGCGCCCTGCTGGTCCAGAATCGTGCGCGAGTCGATACGCGATGACACCTGGAACGCGATGCGCGTCGGAATGTTCGCCTTGATAAGACCCGTAATCACATCAACGGACGGCCGCTGCGTCGCGAGGATCAGGTGGATGCCGGCCGCGCGCGCCTTCTGAGCCAGCCTCGCGATCAGTTCCTCGACCTTCTTGCCTACGACCATCATCATGTCGGCAAGTTCATCGACGATGACAACAATGTACGGTAGCGCTTCGAGTTCGGGCGCCTCCGGCAGCGGCGCGTCTTCGTCCAACGGGAACGGTGGCGCCTTGAACAGCGGATCGCGTACGGGCTCGCCCTTCGCCGCGGCGTCTTTCAGCTTACGATTGAAACCCGCGATGTTTCGTACACCGAGCAGCGACATCAGCTTGTAGCGACGATCCATTTCGGCAACCGCCCAACGCAGCGCGTTCGCGGCCTCCTTCATGTCGGTCACGACCGGCGCGAGCAAATGAGGGATGCCCTCATACACGCTGAGCTCGAGCATTTTCGGGTCGATCATGATGAGGCGCACTTGGTCCGGCGTCGCTTTATAAAGCAGGCTCAAGACCATCGCGTTAATCGCAACGGACTTACCCGACCCCGTCGTACCCGCGACGAGCAGATGTGGCATGCGACCGAGGTCCGCGACCACCGGGTAACCACTGATGTCTTTGCCGAGCGCGAGCGTGAGCGCCGAGTGCTCAGCATCGTATTCCTTCGAATTAAGGATCTCCGACAGCGCGACGAGTTCGCGCACTTCGTTCGGGAGTTCGAGGCCGACGGTCGGCTTGCCGGGAATCACCTCGACGACGCGCACGCTGATGGCGGCAAGCGAGCGCGCGAGGTCCTTGGCGAGGTTCGAAATCTGACTGACTTTCACACCGGCCGCAGGTTGTAATTCGAAACGCGTGATGACTGGGCCCGGATGCACCGCGACGACTTCGACCTCAATGCCGAAATCGCGCAGCTTCATTTCGACAAGGCGTGACATCGCTTCGAGCGAGGATTCGGAGTACCCGGCTTTATGCTCCGGCGCGGGGTCAAGCAGCGACAGCGATGGCAACTCACCGGGTCCGCTCGTCTCAAACAGCGGCACCTGCCGCTCCTTCTGTGAGCGCACGCTCGGCTCAAGCTGCTTGACCACGGGCTCGATGCGCACCGGCGTACGCTTCTCGACACGTTCCTTCTCGACTTTGACCGCCGACACGCGGTCTTGTTTGGCGCGGCGTGTTACGAGCCACGCTTTCGCGCGATACCAGCGGTTGCGTACGCGCTCAGCGAAGTCGAGTGTCAGGCGGCCGACGGCATCGACAAGCGCGAGCCACGACAGACTCGTGAACAGCGTGACGCCCGCGAGAAACAAAGCGAGCAATAGCAGCGTCGCGCCGACGAAGCTGAACAGGCTCTCGAACAAGCCGCCAACGACATTGCCGAGTACGCCGCCCGCGGCAACGAGCGGCAAATCGCCGTTGTCGACGGCGAAGTGCAGACCCGCAAGGCCCGTCCCGATCATCACCGTCAGAATGAAACCAACCACCCGCGCGATTAGCGTGGCGCGATCCTGACGCGCATCGGGATTACGGCCGACGAACAACAGCCAGCCCGCGTACGCCAGCATGATCGGAACGAGGTACGCGACATAGCCGAACAAATACAGGAAGACATCGGCGAACCACGCACCGAAGCGGCCGCCTGCGTTCACGACGTCTGACGTGGTGCCGCTGCGGGACCAACCGGGGTCCGCCGCGTCGTACGTGAACAACGCGAGCAGCAGATACAACGCGGCTGCGCTGAATACGAACAGCGCACCCTCCCGCAATCCACGGCTGATGTGCGCGCCGAACAGCCCGGCCACGGTCGACGACTTCTTGCGGGTTGCCTGCGCCACTCAGCCGTTCAACAGCGCTGGATGGATGATCTTGCCGTCGCGCACGTTCACGCCACTCGCGAGCGGAGCATAGTCTTCCCAACCACCCGCCGCGAGGCGTGAGGCATACGGTGCGATCGCGGCAGACAATGCCTGCGACGCGGTGCGCGGAACTGCGCCCGGCATGTGGGTGACCGTGAAGTGCGTGATGCCCTCCCAGACATAGGTCGGATCCGCATAGGTCGTCGGCTTTGCCGTTTCGATGCAGCCGCCCTGATCGATTGCGATGTCGACGACGACCGAGCCCTTCTCCATCGAGCGGACCATGTCGGCGGTTACGACCTGTGGCGCACGCTTACCCGTCACGTACACGGCGCCAATCACGATGTCGGCGTGGCGCACGGCGTCGGCGACATCCGACGGGTGTGGGTAGAGGCCGGTCACATTCGGGCCGAGCGCGCGAGCCGCATCCATCCGTTCGCGCTGGAGGTCGAACACCGTGACTTCGGCGCCGAGTCCAGCCGCGACCGTCGCGGCACCCATGCCGGCGACCCCGGCACCGATCACGACGACCTTGCCGCGCTTCGCAGCGGCGATGCCGCCGAGCAAGATGCCCTTTCCGCCCTGGACCTGATGCAGCAAGTGCGTCGCGACCTGGACCGACAGCCGACCTGCGATGTCGGACATCGGCGCCAGAAGCGGGGTCGTACCGTTAACCTCGACGGTTTCGAACGCCACGGCGGTCAGACCGATCTTCTGCAACGCCTTTGTGAGCTCAGGCTCCGCGGCAAGGTGCAGGTAGCAGAACAGTAGATGGTCGCGCCGGAGGTATTTAAGGTCCTCGGCGATTGGCTCCTTGACCTTCACGACCATCTCGGCCACCTTGAACGCGGCCTCATGGTCGGGCACGATTTCAACCCCAACTTCGCGATATTGCGCATCGTCGTAGCCACTTAGGCGCCCGGCGCCGCTCTCGATGAACAGCTGGTGCCCTTCGCGGACGAGTCCCGCACAGGCGGCGGGCGTCATGCCGACGCGGCCCTCAAGCGGTTTCAACTCGCGGGGGATGCCGATACGCATACTGCCTCCTGGGGTGGGAATGTTAGACTTGCGCGTTCGTAAAAATCCGGAGAATTATACATGAGTAACCAGCCCGCCTCCCGCCATTGCAGGCTCCTAATCCTCGGTTCGGGCCCCGCGGGATATACCGCTGCGGTGTATGCCGCGCGCGGCAACCTGAAGCCGGTGCTGATCACCGGCCTCGAACAGGGTGGACAGCTCACGACGACCACGGACGTCGACAATTGGCCGGGCGACGTCGAGGGGCTCCAGGGCCCCGCGCTGATGGAACGCATGCGCGCGCATGCCGAGCGTTTCGACACCGAGATCATCATCGACCACATCCACACCGCGGACCTCAACGCGAAGCCGTTCCGGCTCATCGGCGATGCGGGTGAGTACACCTGCGACGCGCTGATCATCGCGACCGGCGCATCCGCCAAGTACCTCGGCCTGCCGTCGGAAGATGCATTCAAGGGTCGCGGTGTATCCGCATGCGCGACCTGCGACGGGTTCTTCTACCGACAGCAGCCGGTCGCCGTCATCGGCGGTGGCAACACGGCCGTCGAGGAGGCGCTGTACCTGTCGAACATCGCATCCGAAGTGACCGTCGTGCATCGCCGCGACCGCTTCCGCTCTGAAAAAATCCTTTCGGAGAAACTCGCTGCCAAGGCCGCGACCGGCAACGTCAACATCCTCTGGAACCACACGCTCGACGAGGTTCTCGGCGACGATTCCGGCGTCACGGGCATGCGCGTGAAGTCGGTCAAGGACGGCGCGACGCAAGACCTCAAGCTCCAGGGCGTGTTCATCGCCATCGGCCACTCGCCAAACACCCAACTGTTTGACGGCCAACTTGAAATGGAAGGCGGCTACATCGTAACGAAGGGTGGCCGTAACGGCGACGCGACCGCGACCTCGATTCCCGGCGTCTTTGCCGCGGGCGACGTCATGGACCATGTGTACCGCCAGGCGGTGACGTCGGCGGGCACTGGCTGCATGGCCGCACTCGACGCAGAACGCTACCTCGACGCGCTGGCGGGCATCGCGCCCTGACGGTCACCGAGCACCGTACGATCCATGAGGTGCCGGCCGACGGCTGGCAGGCGCTCGGCGGTGCAGAGAATCCTTTCGCGAGCCATGCGTTCCACACCGCGCTCGAGGACAGCGGTTGTGTCGGCGCGGGTACGGGCTGGGCACCGCGCCACCTGACGCTCGAGGCCGACGGCCACCTCGTCGGCGCGCTGCCCTTGTTTGAAAAGCGCGATTCATTCGGCGAGTTCGTATTTGATTGGGCGTGGGCAGATGCTTGGCAACGCGCTGGCCGCGACTACTACCCAAAGCTCGTCGCCGCCGTGCCGTTCTCGCCAGTCAGCGCGCCGACCCTACTCGTCCACCCGGACGCCGATGCCGCTACCGTCACCGACAGGCTGGTCGACGCCGCGCTCGCGCGCGTCGCCGACGAGTCGTTGTCTTCATTGCATCTCTTATTCATAGACGGGGCGGCCGCCGAGCGGCTCGCCGCGCGCGGCTTCATCCTTCGCGAGGACTGCCAGTTTCATTGGCATAACGACGGTTTTCGCGACTTCGACGATTTTCTTACTCGCTTCCGTTCCGCAAAGCGCAAAGAAGTTCGCCGCGAACGTCGGCAGGTCGCGGAATCCGGCCTCGTCTTGCGCCGCCACCCCGGTCGCACGGTCGATGGATCGCTTTGGGACGCGCTGCATGCGCTGACCGCCCGAAGCTTCTACCTGCGTGGCAACGCGCCGTATCTGAATGCGGCCGCCTACCGCACGCTCGGCACACGGCTCGGCGACGCGCTCCAGGCGTTCGTCGCGTGGGATGGCGACGAGCCCGTCGCGTGCGCGCTCTGCGTCGAATCGCCGGACACGCTGTACGGTCGGTACTGGGGCGCGCGTGACGAGGTACCCGGCCTGCACTTCGAGCTGTGTTACTACCAAGGTATCGATTACTGCATCGAGCGCGGGCTATTGCGCTTCGAACCAGGGGCCCAAGGCGAACACAAGCTCGCACGCGGGTTCGATCCGGTACGCACGCGTTCCGCGCATTGGATTGCCGACCCCGCGTTGCGTGCACCGGTCGACGATTGGTGTCGACGCGAACGCGCCTTCACGGAACGCTACCTCGCCGCGGCCGAACGCCATCGCCCCTTCCACCGCGGGGACCCGGCCTGATGGCGACGCTGCCTGATGGACTGGTTGCGATCGGGGGTGAACTCACGCCCGCGCACCTGATTGCCGAATACCGCCGCGGCGTGTTCCCGTGGTACATGCCCGGTCAGCCTGTGCTTTGGTGGAACCCCGACCCGCGCATGGTGTTCCCGAATTGCGCGGTGCGTGTTTCGCGTAGCTTGCGTAAGCGGCTCGCGCGCGGCGAGTTCACCTTCACTCTGGACCGTGCGTTCGAACGGGTGATTGCAGCATGTGCTGCACCGCGGGACGACAGCACCGAGACCTGGATCACGCCGGAGATGCAGGCGGCGTACACGCAACTGCACCTCGACGGCTATGCACACTCGGTGGAGGTCTGGCAGGACAGCGCGCTGGTCGGCGGTCTGTACGGCATCGCGCTCGGCCGCGTGTTCTTCGGCGAATCGATGTTCTCACGCGCGACGGATGCGTCGAAGGCGGGGTTCGTCACGCTGTCGGTGTACTTGCGCCGTCGCGGATTCGCGCTGATCGATGGGCAATTGCCGAACCCGCACCTCGAGCGCCTCGGCGGAAAAGCATGCTCGCGGAACGCATTTCTTTCGGTGTTGAAGGGGCTTGCGATGCCACCCGACCCGGTCGGACAGTGGACTTTACCTTGAATAATCGGCCCGGTTCGTGCAGAATCCGCGCCGGATGGCGAAAGAAGATCACATTGAAATGGAAGGCACGGTCAGCGAGACCCTGCCGAACACCATGTTCCGCGTTACGCTGGACAACGGCCACGTTGTGACCGCGCATATCTCCGGCAAAATGCGGAAGCACTACATCCGCATCCTGACCGGTGACCGCGTCACCGTGCAGCTGACCCCCTACGATTTGACCAAGGGCCGCATCACTTTCCGCGGTCGCTAAACTTCGGCGACGTTGGACTCGATCTCGAGCGTGAGGCCGGTCGCGTCCGCGCCGACCCGGACCACACCACCCTTCGCGAGCTTACCGAATAGCAGCTCTTCGGCCAGCGGCCGACGGATATGCTCCTGAATGACGCGCGCCATCGGCCGCGCACCCATCTTTGCGTCGTAGCCATGCTCGGCGAGCCAGGCACGCGCCTCGTCGTCTACGTCGATCTCGACGCCCTTCTCCGCGAGCTGCGTCTCGAGCTCGATTAGGAACTTCTCCGTCACGCTGCCGATCGTGCGCTCGTCGAGCGGACCGAATTGAATCACGGCATCAAGGCGGTTGCGGAATTCCGGCGAGAAGCCGCGCTTGATGGCCTCCATCGCGTCGGCCGCATGGTCCTGCTGCGTGAAGCCAATTGACGCACGGCTCATATCCTGCGCGCCGGCGTTCGTCGTCATCACGATGATGATGTTGCGGAAGTCGGCCTTGCGGCCATTGCTATCTGTGAGCGTGCCGTGGTCCATCACCTGCAACAGGATGTTGAACACCTCGGGGTGCGCCTTCTCAATCTCGTCGAGCAGCACGATGGCATGAGGGTGCTTCAGAACTGCATCGGTGAGCAGGCCGCCCTGATCGAAGCCAACGTAGCCCGGCGGCGCGCCAATCAACCGTGAAACGGTATGACGCTCCATGTACTCGGACATGTCGAATCGGAGCAACTCGATGCCGAGCGCCTTGGAGAGCTGGCGCGTGACCTCCGTCTTGCCGACGCCCGTCGGTCCGGCAAACAGGAACGAACCAATCGGCTTATCTGGATTACCAAGGCCGGAGCGCGCCATACGAATTGCCGACACGAGCGTGTCGACCGCAGGATCTTGACCATAGATTACGAGCTTAAGATCCCGGTCGAGCGTGCGTAGCACTTCTTTGTCGGACGTATTCACCTGGCGTGCTGGGATTCGCGCAATGCGCGCAACGACGTCCTCGATGTCGGCCACTGAGAGCGACTTCCGCTTCTTGCTCTCAGGGCGCAGTCGCATGCTCGCGCCCGCCTCGTCGATGACGTCGATGGCTTTATCCGGCAGGAAGCGGTCGGTGATGTGGCGCGCTGACAGTTCCGTCGCGGCGCGCAGCACTTTCACGGGGTACTTGACGCCGTGGTGTTCCTCGAATCGCGTGCGTAGCCCCTTCAAGATGTCGATTGTCTCTTCGACAGTCGGCTCGACGACGTCAATCTTTTGGAAACGGCGCGCCAACGCGCGGTCTTTTTCGAAGACGCCGCGATATTCTTGATAAGTCGTCGAGCCGATGCAGCGCAACTCACCGTTCGCGAGCATCGGCTTGATCAAGTTCGACGCATCCATCACGCCGCCGGATGCAGCACCCGCGCCGATAATGGTGTGAATCTCATCGATGAATAGCACCGAATGCGGCTGGCGCTTCAGTTCGGCTAACACGGCTTTCAGGCGTTTTTCAAAATCGCCGCGATACTTCGTACCGGCAATCAGCGTGCCAAGGTCCAGCGAATAGACAGTCGCGTCGGACAACAACTCCGGCACTTCCTTATCGACGATGCGCCGCGCCAGGCCCTCGGCCAGCGCGGTCTTGCCGACGCCCGCCTCACCGACGAACAACGGATTGTTCTTGCGGCGACGACACAGAATTTCGACGGTGCGCTGAAGCTCGGCAGCGCGGCCAATCAACGGATCGATTTTTCCTTCTCGCGCCCGGGCATTGAGATCGGTCGCGTACGCCTCCAGCGCGCTGCGCGCGCCTGAGCGCCCGGTATCGTCGTCTTCCTCCGCTTCTGCCTGCGGCTGCGGGCTCTCGTCTTCGAGCGGCGCAAGACCGTGCGAGATGTAGTTGACGACGTCGAGACGCGTCACATGCTGGCGACCGAGCAGGTAAACGGCGTGGGACTCTTTCTCGGCAAAAATCGCAACGAGTACATTGAGCGGCGTGACTTCCCGCTTGTCCGCGTTCTGCACGTGATGGACCGCGCGCTGTAGTACGCGCTGGAACCCAAGGGTCGGTTGGATGTCACCGTCCTCGTCCGGCGCGAGCGTCGGCGTCACCTCATCGATGAAGGCTCGGAGTTCACTGTGCAGCGCAGTGATGTCGGCGCCGCATGAGCGCAGCAAGTCCACGATTTGCGGCGTGTCCAGCAATGCGAGCAACAGGTGCTCGACCGTCATGAACTCATGACGACGCTCGCGGGCCTCGCGGAACGCCTGCGACAAACAGAACTCGAGTTCACGACTCAACACGTCAGGCCTCCTCCATCGTGCATAACAATGGATGTTGATGATCGCGCGAGTACTGATTGACGAGCGCGACCTTGGTTTCGGCGATGTCGTACGTGAACAATCCGCAAACACCCTTGCCACGGGTGTGTACGTGCAACATGACTTGGGTCGCTTTACCGCGGTCCATGCGGAAGAAGCGCTCAAGGACTTCGACGACGAATTCCATTGGTGTGTAGTCGTCGTTCAGCAGGACGACCTTGTACAACGGCGGCCGCTTCGTGGCCGGTCGCGCTTCGTCAACGGCGAGTCCGTGGTCTGGTCGATGCTCGTTGTCGCTCATGGCTCCAATTTTAGCTGAATCAAGTCATGTCGGTGCGTGGCTTACCGTACCGACTCAAAAGCGCCGCCCAATGCCGAGCGCCCAGGTGGTCGTATTGCCGACGCCAGCCGCCCCGTGAGCAAAGTGACGTAGCGAGCCCACCAGCACCCACGCATCCGTTACCGAGAAAACGGCGAGCGCATCGTACTGTAGGCTCGTCATCGCAGGGGCGCCAAAGTAATACCCAGCGAGCGCGTCATCTTGTCGCTGCACAGCGACAGACGGAATCAGCGTCAACAAGCCACGCTTCCATATCGTGAACGCCCGCAGCTCGTATTCGGCGCCGCCATGCGCGCCGCTGACGTCGTGCATCGCGGCGGCCTGCAGCGTGTATCGGCCAATGGGCGCAGTCACGACTGCGCCTGCCTCCAGCGCTCGGTTCCGATCGTCGGTGTATTGATGCAATCGCAACTGTGCGAGCGCCGCGAGCGACCAACCATCGCCTTGGTGCAGTCCTACCGAGACGCGGTTTCCTTCGAAATAAACGTTGCGCCAGTTACCCAGTACGAGCGGTGCAAGCGAATGGTCGGTTCGCGTATCGGCGTAGGGTCGGTCAATTCCGGTGGACACGATGGCGACCGTGCCGGAAAAGCCGCTGTCGCCGGTGGCAACCACCGGCGACAGCGACAGGACCAAAAGCAGGGTCCGCAGCATGCTACATAGCATAGCCCTTCCGGCGCAGCAGCCACATCGCAGCGACACCGATCAACCAGGGCAGTCCACCGTTACCACCACCGCCACTGCTCGGGGGCTGCGGCTGCGGTTGCGGCTGCGGCTGCGGTTCCGGCTCGGGTTCCGGCACCGGATCAGGCTCCGGTTCCGGCGTCGGGTCCGGGGTCGGCTCCGGCGTCGGGTCCGGCGTCGGCTCCGGCGTGGGCTCCGGCGCGGGCTCAACGGTGACCGTCAAGGTGACCGCATTATCCGCGGGGGTGTTCTTCCGCTGGTCGGCGTCGCCGCTGATGGTGATTGCCGCTTCGCCCTCTGTTACACCCGTCAGCTTGACGGTACCCGCTGCATTTGAGTTGACCGCGAGCGTTCCGATCGTGCATGTGATCGTCGAAGTGCCTGTGCAAGCACCTCCGGCAATCGTTGGCTCGGACGCCGACAGGTTCGACGGGACCGATACCACCAGCTGCGCGCCGGTCGCGTCGAAGCCGGCAATATTCGCGAGTGCGTATTCAACCGTGACCACCTCCCCGACCTTGACGGTCGAATCGGTGCTGGTCGCCGATGTCACCAGGTCAACAGCAATGGCGCCGTCGTACGTTTGAAGAATCTTGTCTGCGACAAGGAAATACCGGCCCGTGCTTAATGAATCGAACAGCACACTGTCCACGACGACGGTGTCATTACCGGCCGTAGACATGCCATCGCTGAGCGAGTACCAAGTGGTCCCGGCGTCGATGGAGCCGAAAACGCCGTCGTCGGTTGCGACCAGCATACGGTCGGGATCGCCGGCGTCAATCGTGATCGCGCGCGCATCCGATGCGGCGCCGGAACCCGTCCATGCCGCTTCCCAGGTCGCACCACCGTCGGTGGACACATAGGAGATGCCATCATCGAAGGCGGCGTACACGAGGTTCGCATCACGCGGATCCACCGCGAGCGCCGTGACCGCGGCGGGCGCAAGATTGCCCTGCGCGGACGCGAAGGTCACGCCGCTGTCTTCGCTACGGTAGACGCCAACGCCTGTGCCGACGTACAGCACCGAAGATGTCGACATTGCGGGCGCGAGGTGCAACTGGTCGCCGGTGCCGCCATCGGCGGGCATACCCGCGCTATTAAAGGTCCAGCTCAGTCCGTAATCGGTGCTCTTGAAGACGCCGTTCGCACCGTCATCCAGTGCGAACACCATTCCGAAATTCGCACCGAAGCGGATTGCGGTGACCAAGTCCAGCTGGCCGGCCGCAGCTGCTGTCCACGTCGCGCCGCCATCGGTCGAGACTTGGAATGCACCGCCCGCCTGCGCCGCGATGACGCGCTGGCCATCCTCCGGAGCCACTGCGATGGCAGTCACGTCCGTCGAATCGAGCCCCGCGTTCTTCACCGCCCAGGATGCCCCGGCGTCTTCCGATGAGAGAACGCCCGCATCGCGGCTGGCGACAAACAGCGCATCACCGAATGCGGCGTCGCAGACACGGGTATTCGAAAACCCACCGTTGTAATCCTCCCAGGAAATGCCGAGGTCGAAGCTCATGAAATTGCCATGATCCGTCCCCGCGACGATTCGTCCGAGATTGCTCGGGCTCACGTATAGCGCATAGACGTCCGGTGCCACGGCCGCGCCATCCGGATGCGGCCGTGCGGCCCAGCCCTCGCCACCCGCGGTCGTCTCAGAGTTGGCATCGGAGCTCTTATAGAAGGTGTCTGGGTGGTCTATGCTCGCACCACTGAACACCATATAAATGCCACTCAGATAGCGCGGGTCAGGATCGAAATTCAGGTCCTGCATCGCCATGCCGCTATCCAGGGCCGGCAAGTCAGAAACGATTCGCTCCCAATTCGCGCCTTCGTCTTCACTGCGGTAGACCGCAGGCGACGAGTTGCTGCCGGCAATGATGAGCTTGCTACGCGTCTGCCCTGCAAGCGCGTGTGGGCTCAGGTGCACCTCGTCAAATCGCAATCCGGCGTTCAGCCCGGTATTCACGGCCGTCCAAGTCACGCCCGCGTCGCCACTGCGGTAGATTCCGTCGCCATCCGTGCCCGCGTACAAAATTGCGGGGGAGATTGGATCGACCGCCACCGACACCACATCGGTCGACGGCGCCGTGGTCATCGCCTGCCAGCTCGCACCCGCGTCGGCCGTGACAAAAATGCCATCGCCGGGGGCCGCAGCGTAAAGCGTGCTACCGACTGACGGGTGGCGTGCGAAATCGACTGCAGTCGCACCCGCTGCAACTACGGTCCAGTTCGCACCCGCATCGGTCGAACGCAAGATGCCGTCGTCAGCAGTCGCCGCGAGCAGTACGTCGGGTTGCCCTGCGGGGGAAACCAACGCATTAATCGACGACGGCATCGACGCGCGCAATGCCCACGTCGTGCCGTCGTTGCCGCTTACGTAAATGCGATTACCAGATGTCATGAACAGACCGGAGTCGGTCGGCACGAATGCCGAGCCGACACCACCCGATGGCCGAGCCTCCGTCCATGTCTCATCACCGGCAAGCGCCGGCGTCATGCTTCCCAGCGCGAGCGCCGCGCTGACTAACACGACATACAGTTCCTTTGTATTCATTCGAATCTCCAGTTTTTTAACGCGATGGGCGGGGCCGCGTCGGCGCATCGGCCGAGACCCCCATCATGTGTGGCATCGCCAACATTTCTTCCTTACGCTCCGCGAGCTGCTCTCCGTAGTATTCAAGGTCAAGTCCCGAAGCTTCGATTTTCGGAAACATGTCCTCTTCCTCTTCCTTGACGTGGTGCTCGATGTATTCCTTCAACACTTTCACCTTCGCGTCGTACTGATCGTCATCGGGGTTCATCGCCTCGAGTTGTTCAATCAGATCCTTGGCGCTCGAGTGCTCGACGATCGCTTCGTCGAGCAGGTCATCGTCGTCTATGGCCGAACGCGCTGCCGGGTAGAAGATTTCTTCCTCGATCGCCATATGAACGATCAGTTCCTGGCAGATGTGCTGGACCAGCACCGCCTTCTCTTCGAGGTTCGAGTCATCACCAGAGATGGCGTCGAATTCCGAAAAGAGGCCCTTCACTTTTTCGTGGTCGTCAGTCAGCAGTTCGATAGCATTAGTTGTATGCATGGCAAGCCTCCGTCTACGGAACCTGAAGTTACGAATCCACCGAAAATGGGTCCGTTCGCTTGCTAGCATTGAGTCGCGGCAGACTCCCCAATACGGCGCGGGGTAATCCCTGAATGCACACGACTCAGGGAATATCCCTAATGACGGTTGCGCCTTTTCGTCCATCCGGATTAGATTCGACGGATGAATGACTCTATTGCGGCCCGGCTGCAGCCTTGGATGACGCGTTTACCGATGCTCTTGAGCATCGCGCTGATGCTGTTGATTGCTTATCAACTTGCGAGCGCGACCTGGGCAATCGTGTCGCCACAGGCTGGCGTAAGCGCAGAAGGGACACCCGTGGCGCCCGCCGAACCACCGCCCGACCCTGAAGCGATCGCGTCACGTCATCTATTCGGCGAAGCGAATGTCGCACCGCGCGTCGGCGCCGTCGACGCGCCGGAGACGCGCCTCAATTTGACGCTGCGAGGCATCGCGGCATCGGGATCGGCCAAATACGCACGCGCGTTGATTGCTGGGCCCGACGCAAAAGAAAAGGTCTACGCAGTCGGTGCGGAGGTTCCCGGCGGCGCACGGGTTCACGAGATCCATGCGGACCGCGTTCTCTTGAATCGCCGTGGTACGCTGGAGACACTGCGGTTACCGAAATTCAGCGGCGATGGTGCGCCAACGCCGCCGATTGCTGCGCAGCCCGTGGGCGCGGTCGCGGTAGACAACCTCCGCAACCAAGCGGCGACGGACGAGCTCGTGGAAATTGTCCGCCCACAGGCCGTCATGGTCGACGGTCAGTTGCGCGGCTTCCGCGTCTATCCGGGCCGCGACCGCCAGCGTTTCGCCGCCTTGGGGCTCCGCGCGGGCGACCTTGTCACCGCGGTGAACGGCTCGCCGCTCACGGACATGGCGCAGAGCCTCGAAGCTCTGCGCGTGCTCGGGGGCAATGGCGAAGTGACATTGACCGTCGAACGCGGCGACGAAATCGAAACAGTGACCGTGACTCCGTAATGGAAAGGGAATGAGAATGACATTGATCGCCGCGTGGCTCACCGCATCCACTCTGTTGGCGTCTACGCCGGTCCCCGTGATCGCGCAGGCGTCCACCGAAGAGACGATTACGCTGAATCTCAAAGATGCCGACATCGTCGAAGTGGTTGCGCTCGTCTCGGAAGTGACCGGTCGCAACTTCGTTATCGACCCACGCTTGCGCGCGCGCGTCACGGTGATTTCCGCACAGCCGCTCACGGCGGACGCCCTGTATGAAACGTTCCTTTCCGTGCTCGCGGTCAACGGTTTCGCCGCAGTCCCAGCGGGCGAAGTCATCAAGATCGTCCCAGAGGTCAATGCACGCTACGGCTCAGATGGGCCCGACGCCGCGGACGCGCCCGCGGAAGAGATCGTGACGCAAGTCATCCCAGTTCATAATGTACCGGCCGCGCAAATGATCGGCGTCCTGCGCCCGCTCATTCCGCAGTTCGGCCATGTGGCTGCGTTCACCCCGTCGAACATGATTATCGTGTCAGACCGCGCTGGCAATGTGGGCCGAATCGCGTCGATTGTCCGCCGCATCGACCAGGCGACTGACGACGAAATCGAAGTCATTCGGCTGGATCACGCGAGTGCGCTCGATGCGGTGCGTCTACTCACCGCGCTCACGCAGGCCCAAGCGCGCGGCGAAGGCGCGACCGCCCCGACGATTGCCGCCGATGAACGCACCAACAGCGTACTGCTCGGTGGACACCGCGCGTTGAGATTGCGATTGCGCGCCCTGCTGGCGCACCTCGACGAACCGCTCGATGCGCAGGGCGCGACACAGGTCATTTATCTAAATTACGCAGATGCCGAATCCATTGCGGAAATCTTGAGCGGGTACGCGCAGGGCGAACTGGAAGCCGCGCGTGCACAAGGGGGGCAAGCGGGCGCACAGGCGGGTGGTCAGGTCGCGCAACGACGCGACGAACACGTGACCATCCTCGCCGACGTCGCCACGAACGCACTGGTCATTACCGCCGCGCCTGCGGCGATGCGGAACTTACGCAGCATCGTCGAGCAACTCGACATCCGCCGCGCACAGGTGCTGGTCGAGGCGATCATCGTCGACGTCATCGCCGATCGCAGCGCAGAGTTCGGTGTGCAATGGGCAGTTGATGGGCGCGACACGGACCGTGGCGCGGGCGTCATCAACTTCAATAGCTCCGGATTGCCGATTACCGGCGTCCTCACTGAGGCCGTGACTTCGATACCGGGCGGCGCGAGCTTTGCGGTCGGACGAATCCGCGACGGCAGCACGAGCATCGGCGCGCTGGTCCGCGCGCTGTCCGGGAACGCAAACACGAACATCCTGTCCACGCCCCACCTCGTCACGATGGATAACGAGGAAGCGACCATCAATGTCGGCCAGACGGTACCGTTCGTCACGGGTCAGTTCACCGGCGTCGGCGGCGATGGGGGTGGCCAAGTCAACCCGTTCCAAACGATCAACCGTGAAGACATCGGCCTCAAACTCACCATCACACCCAAGATCAATGAGGGCGATGCGGTGCAACTGCTGATCTCACAGGAAATATCGAGCCTGTCGAACCAGGCGACGGCTGTTGACCTCATCACGAACAAGCGCGAAATCAAAACACGGGTCATCGTCGACGACGGCGACATCATTGTGCTCGGCGGGCTGATTGACGACACCGTAGAACACAGTCAAGAGCGCGTGCCGCTGCTCGGCAGCATCCCCATCCTCGGCCATGCATTTCGCTACCAACGGTCGAACGTCGTAAAGCGCAACTTGATGGTATTCCTGCGGCCACAGATTCTGCGCGACAGCGCTTCGGCGACCCTACACACAAACCAGCGTTACCGCCGCATGCAGGAGCTTCAGCAGATGCTCGATCCCGACGGCGTACCGCTGATGCCGGGCGTCGACGTGCCGACGCTACCGCCGCTGGATGGCGACCCGGACCCGGCGCCACAGCCCTGACCACCATGGAGAACGCGCGCCGGCTTCCGTACGCGTTTGCGAAACGCCACGGCGTGGTCATCGCCGCCGTACACGACGATGCGGTCGAGGTCATGCATCGTCCCGAACTCACGGCCGAGGCCATTGCTGAACTGCGCCGCTTCGCCGCGCGGCCGCTCAAACTCACCGAAGTCGCACCCGAGGTGTTCGACGGTCTGCTACGCACGTCGTACGAAGTCGGCGCCGGCGGCGCGCAAGCCGCGGTCGACGCATTCGATGAGGATCTCGACCTCGCACGCGTTGCCGAAGAGCTCGGCGAGCCCGAGGACTTGCTTGAGAGCGAGGATGACGCGCCGATCATCCGCCTGATCAACGCGCTGCTTACCGAGGCGGTCAAACTCAACGCGTCTGACATCCACATCGAGCCGTTCGAGAATCGCCTTGTCGTCCGCTTCCGCGTGGATGGTGTGCTGCGCGAAATCCTTGCACCGAAGCGCGCGTTGATGCCGTTGATCGTGTCGCGCATCAAGGTCATGGCGAAGCTCGATATCGCGGAGAAGCGGTTGCCGCAGGATGGGCGCATCTCGTTACGTCTCGCGGGGCGACCCGTCGACGTCCGCGTATCTACCCTACCCTCCGGTCACGGAGAGCGTGTCGTCCTGCGCCTCCTCGACAAACAGGCAGGTCGCCTGGAGCTTGAGCAGCTCGGCATGGCCGAAGACCAACGCGAACTGCTCGACGAGCTGATTCGAAAGCCACACGGCATCATCCTCGTCACGGGTCCAACCGGCTCGGGCAAGACGACGACCCTGTATGCCGCGCTCGCACGGCTGAATGACCACAGCCGAAACATCATGACCGTCGAAGATCCGATCGAGTATTTCATCGACGGGATCGGTCAAACGCAGGTGAACACACGCGTCGACATGACGTTCGCACGGGGTCTACGTGCGATCTTGCGACAGGACCCTGACGTCGTAATGGTCGGCGAGATCCGTGACCTGGAGACGGCCGAAATCGCCGTGCAATCCTCGCTAACAGGTCACTTAGTGCTATCGACGCTCCATACAAACTCAGCCGTCGGCGCGATTACACGCTTGCGCGACATGGGCGTCGAACCCTTCCTGTTGTCGAGTTCGTTGATCGGCCTGCTCGCACAGCGGCTTGTACGCGTGCTGTGCCAGGAGTGTCGCCGGCCTGAGCCGGCCACCGCGCGGGAGAGTGAACTGCTCGGTGCGGACCCTGCGCATCCGCCCACGCTGTACCACCCCGTTGGATGCGAACATTGCTCGCACACAGGATTCCGTGGCCGCAGCGGCATTTACGAGCTGATTGCCGTCGACGAGCCATTGCGCGCGATGATTCACGATGGCGCGAGCGAACAAATGCTCGAGCGACACGCGCGCACACAGACGGAGAGCATCCGCGCCGACGGTCGCCGCCGGGTCCTCGCTGGCGAGACCACGCTCGAAGAGGTCCTTCGTGTCACGCGCGTTGATTGAACCATCGAGGGACGCAGGCGGCACTCTGGCAACCATGGCAACTGTAGGAGCGGCGCCTTCGCGCCGCGAAATTTAAATGGCGGCCTACGAGTACGTCGCCGCCGCCGCCGACGGTCGCCAAGTCAAGGGTGTGCTCGACGGCGACTCGCCACGGCAAGTCCGTGCAGAACTCCGTGACCAGGGCCTGTTCCCGCTCTCCGTCCACGAGGTCACCCGGCAGGAGGCGTCGCGCGGCGCCCGACGGTTCACGCTGCGACGCAGCGTGTCGGCCAATCAACTCGCGCTCATGACGCGCCAGCTCGCCACCCTCGTTCGCGCAGCGTTACCTCTCGAGGAAGCGCTGTACGCGACCGCGCAACAGACGGAGCAGCAGCGGCTCAGCAGCATGGTGTTGGCCGTGCGTGCGCGCGTGATGGAGGGCCACACGCTCGCCGATGGGCTCGGTGACTTCCCTAACGCATTCCCAGAAATCTACCGCTCGACGGTCGCCGCGGGTGAGCAGTCGGGTCGACTCGACATCGTGCTGGAGCGGCTTGCCGATTGGACCGAAAGCCGCCAGCTACTTCAGCAAAAATTGAAAGCCGCGATGGTCTACCCGATCATCCTGACGCTGATGACGCTCGCGATTACGGTCTTTCTTTTGATGACGGTCGTGCCACAAGTCGTCGGTGTTTTTGAGAATCTTGAGCGTGACCTACCCGCCCTCACCACGGGATTAATCGCGGTGTCCGACTTCATGCGCGCGTGGTGGTGGGCATTGCTCATCGTCGTCGTTGCCGCTGCCATCGCGGCCCGCACCGCATTGAAACGCAGAGAAATTCGTTACCGTGTTGATGTCGCCGTGCTCAAATTGCCGTTGGCCGGTCGGCTGGTCCGCGGACTGAATGCCGCGCGTTTTTCGCGCACGCTGTCGATTCTCGCCGGTGCGGGCGTGCCCGTGCTCGACGCGCTACGCATCAGCGCGGCGACCGTTACGAACTTGCCGATGCGTGCCGCCGTCGAGACCGCGGCGGTGCGGGTTCGCGAGGGCGCACCGATTGCGAAGTCGCTTGCAGCGAGCGGTCTGTTCCCGCCGCTAACGATTCACTTGATCGGCAGTGGTGAATCGTCGGGTCGGCTCGGTGAGATGCTCGAGCGCGCCGCGACGGCGCAGGAACGCGAAATGGAAAACACGATTGGCACAATGATGGCGATCATAGGTCCGATGATGATCCTCTTGATGGGCGGCATCGTGCTCGTGATCGTACTCGCGATTCTGTTGCCGATTTTCGACTTCAACCAGATGGTCCGCTGATGGACGCGCCCGTTGTCTGGATTACCGGGGCATCGGCCGGCATCGGCGCCGCGATTGCGCGCGCCTACGCGGCAGGCGGCGCACGAGTCATACTGTCCGCGCGTCGACTCGGCGCCTTGAACGAAACGCGGGCGCGCTGCGAGGCGCTCGGTGCAGCCTCGGTGGTCGTGCTTCCACTCGACCTCGCTCAGCCCGATACGCATGCCGCAGCGGTGCAGACGGTGCTCACCGAGTTCGGCCGCATTGATGTGCTCGTGAACAACGCCGGCATCAGCCAGCGCTCGCTTGCGCGCGAGACGGTGCTCGACGTCGACCGAAAACTGATGGAAGTGAATTTCATCGGCACCGTCTCGCTGACGAAGGCAGTGCTGCCTGTGATGACGCGGCAAGGTACCGGCCACATCGCGACGGTCACGAGCCTCGTCGGCCACATCGGCACGCCGATGCGGTCCGCGTACGCAGCGTCAAAGCACGCATTGCACGGTTTTTTCGACTCGCTACGCGCAGAAGTGTGGCAGGACGGCATCGCCGTCACGCTTGTGTGCCCGGGCTTCATCCGCACCGATGTATCGGTCAACGCGCTCGCCGGCGACGGCAGCGCGCACGGCATCATGGACCGCGGCCAGAAGCACGGCATGGATCCTGACGACTGCGCGAAGAAAATCGTGCGCGGGCTGCGCAAGCGAAAAGCCGAGGTCTGGGT
>CAYODZ010000074.1:0-11477 GCA_964402835.1 uncultured Gammaproteobacteria bacterium
ACGATGCGCGCGACGCGCAGGTCCACTTTCATGAAGTCGTCGATCGTGCACTCGGGCGCAAGGTCGGCAGGGCCGGCGGTCGCGGCGGGGGAGGTTTCGGTCGAATCGGTCATCTTGGCCACCTGTGCGGGGTCAATTCGCATTATGAGCGGTGTGAATGGATTGATCTTGTGCGCGAGTAGCGGGGCTTGCGTGTCCTGCCAGCGCAGCGCCTCAACGCCGAGGAAATCCGCGCTGCGCTGCGCGGTACGCGGCAGCACCGGCGCAAGATACGTAATCAGCTGCCGGTACAGGTTCAGGCCCTGCGTGCAAACCGCCTGCACCTCGTCGGTGCGCGCCGGATCCTTCGCAATCACCCACGGTTTGTGCTCATCGATGTACTGGTTCGCGCGGTCGGCGAGCGCCATCACCTGACGCATCGCGCCGGCGAAGTCACGTTGCTCGTAGCGCTGGGCAATCGAGTCGGCTTCGTCGGCAAACGACTGGAACAGCGCGGGGCCCGGCAGTGACGCCGCGAGTTCGCCGTCGAACCGCTTCGTGATGAAGCCCGCGCAGCGGCTCGCGATGTTCACGAGCTTGCCGACAAGGTCGGCGTTCACACGGTTCACGAAGTCCTCGAGGTTCAGGTCGATATCGTCGATGCCCGGACCGAGCTTCGCGGCGTAGTAGTAACGCAGCGCCTCGGGGTCGAGATGATCCAGGTACGCGCGCGCGGTGATGAAGGTGCCGCGCGACTTCGACATCTTCTGACCGTTCACGGTCAGGAAGCCGTGCGCGTGCACCGCGGTCGGCTTGCGGAAGCCCGCGCCGTGCAGGATGGCCGGCCAGAACAGCGTGTGGAAGTAGATGATGTCCTTGCCGATGAAGTGGTAGACCTCGGCGTCGCTGTCCACGTCCCAGAACGAATCGAAGTCGATGTCCTTGCGCTTTGCGGCGAGGTTCTTGAGGCTCGCCATGTAGCCGATTGGCGCGTCGAGCCAGACGTAGAAGTACTTGTCGTCGCTGCCCGGGATTTGGAAGCCGAAGTACGGGGCGTCGCGCGAGATGTCCCAGTCGCGCAAGCCGTCCGCGAACCACTCGCCGAGTTTTTTCGCGACGGAGGCCTGCACGTGCGCGCCGGTCGAAGTCCATTCCTTGAGCATCGCTTCGAAATTCGCGAGCTTCACGAAGTAGTGCAGCGACTTGCGCGTCTCCGGCGTTGCGCCGGACACCACCGAGCGCGGGTTCTTCAGATCCGCGGGCGCATAAGTCGCGCCGCAGATTTCGCACGAATCGCCGTACTGGTCGTCGGCGCCGCAGCGCGGACACTCGCCGCGGATGTAGCGGTCGGGCAGGAACATCTTTTCCTGCGGATCCCACGCCTGCTCGATTTCGCGCTCGACGATGTGGCCGCCGTCGCGCAGCCGCGCGTAGAACAGTTCGGTAAGTTCGCGGTTCTCGTCCGAGTGCGTCGTGTGGAAATTATCGAAACCGACCAGGAAGTCTGCGAAATCGCGCGTATGCTCGCCGCGGATGCGCTCAATCAGCTGCTCGGGCGTCACGCCGTCCTGTCGCGCACGCAGCATGATTGGCGTGCCATGGGCGTCGTTTGCGCACACATACACGCACTCATGGCCGCACGCCTGCTGGAAGCGGACCCAGACGTCGGTCTGGATGTACTCGAGCAGGTGGCCGATATGGATCGGGCCATTCGCGTACGGGAGCGCGCTGGTGACCAGGATCCGGCGGGTTCGCTGGGTCATCGGGACGGGTTTTCCGCTGGTTTCGGCAAACGCGAATTATGCCATATCGGTCGGTGCTAAAATGCCGCCCCATGACGAGTCCCGACCCCGCCGCGCTGGAAGCGGCGCTCCGCAACGATATTGACCCCTGGCTAGGCTGCGACCTCTATACCGCAAAGGCCGTTCGCGAGCTCACGAGCGACGGTGGGCGCGTCCGCGTGCGGGTCGAGGTGGGCTTTCCAACTGGAAGTTACGCCGATGAACTCGCGTCGCGCTTGAAAGGCGTGCTCGGCGCGGTGCCGGGTGTCGAGTCGGTCGAAGCCTCCGTGTCCTCCCGCGTCATTGCACACGCGGTGCAGCGCCAGTTGCAGCCGATGGCCGGTATCAAGAACGTGATTGCCGTCGCGTCGGGCAAGGGCGGCGTCGGCAAGTCGACGACGGCCGTGAACCTCGCGCTCGCGCTCGCTGCGGAAGGCGCGGCCGTCGGCCTGCTTGATGCGGACATATACGGGCCGAGCCAGCCCCGCATGCTCGGCGCGACCGAGCGACCGACTGCGGGCGAGAACAAGAGCGTCAATCCGGTGGTCGCGCACGGGTTGAAGACCATGTCGATCGGCTATTTGATCGACGAGGAGCAGCCGATGGTGTGGCGCGGACCGATGGTCACGCAGGCGCTTACGCAGCTGCTCGGCGAGACGAACTGGGGCGAGCTTGATTACCTGATTGTCGACATGCCGCCGGGCACCGGCGACACGCAGCTCACGCTGTCGCAGAAAGTGCCGGTCGCGGGTAGCGTGATCGTCACGACGCCGCAGGACATCGCGCTGCTCGACGCGCGCAAGGGTCTCAAGATGTTCCAGAAGGTCGAAGTCGCGGTACTTGGCGTGATCGAGAACATGAGTACGCACGTGTGCTCGAACTGCGGCCATGAGGAACACCTGTTCGGCGCGGGCGGCGGCGAGAAGCTCGCTGCACAGTACGAAGTGCCGTTCCTCGGCTCATTGCCGCTCGACATCCGCATCCGCGAGCAAGCCGACGGCGGCAACCCGACGGTGGTCGCGGACCCTGACGGCGAACTCGCGCAGCGCTACCGCGACATCGCGCGCCGCATGGCCGCGAAGCTGTCGCTCACCGCCAAAGACTTCGCCGGGAAATTCCCGAAAATCGTTATGGAATAGCAGCTGTAGGAGCGGCGCCTTCGCGCCGCGATTGGCCAGAATCTAGCAAAACATTGGGGAAAACGATGTCCATCAAAGCAGACAAGTGGATTCGCCGCATGGCCGCCGAGCACGGCATGATCGAGCCGTTCGAGCCGGGTCAGGTGCGCGAGAATGGCGGCGGCAAAATCGTGTCTTACGGTACCTCGAGCTACGGCTACGATGTACGTTGCGCCGACGAATTCAAGATTTTCACGAACATCAACAGCTCGATCGTCGACCCGAAAGCGTTCGATTCGAAGAGCTTCGTCGACTTCAAGGGCGACTGCTGCATCATCCCGCCGAACTCGTTCGCGCTTGCGCGCACGGTCGAGTATTTCCGCATCCCGCGCAGCGTGCTGACGATCTGTCTGGGTAAGTCCACCTACGCGCGCTGCGGCATCATCGTGAACGTGACGCCGCTGGAGCCGGAGTGGGAAGGGCATGTGACGCTGGAGTTTTCGAACTCGACGCCGCTGCCCGCGAAAATCTACGCGAACGAAGGCGTCGCGCAGAGGTTGTTCCTGGAGTCCGATGAGGTGTGCGAGACCTCGTACAAGGACCGCGGCGGCAAGTACCAGGGCCAGCAGGGCGTGACGCTGCCGAAGACCTGATCTATCGCGGCGCAAAGGCGCCGCTCCTACAGGTGCCAGGGTTCAAGGTAGGAGCGGCGCCTTCGCGCCGCGATGAACGAAGCCACGGCAGCCCGCCCATCGCGACACCGAGAGTGTCGCTCCCACCTGACATTCCTCGGCGCCCTGTAAGAACAGGTGGGAGCGGCGCTCCGCGCCGCGATGGCCGGGCCACCGGCGCCGGAGAAGGTGGGTTAGTCGGCTGGGCTGTACTGCGTCAGCTGCAGGGTGATGGTTTTGCCGTCGTCGTCGACGCTCTGGATACGCACCGGCACGTGATTCATCGTCGGCGCGAACCAGAACCGGAACTGCCGCTCGGGCTCATCCGCGCGCACCAGCAGCACCCGCATCGTCGCAATCTCGCCCGCCGCCGTATTCAGCGTCTCTTCGCCACGCCGCGTTGCGTGGTACTGCCGCGTGCGCCCGCGGTCGATCATCACGAGGTCAAATGGAAATTCGCGTTCGCCGGCCGCGGCCAGCGCGACGGACAGCGGTGCTGTGTGCCGGTCGATCACACCCGGACCCAGCGGTTCGACGACGGATTCCTCGCGCACCATTCCGCGCGCTTCGCGTGCGACCCAATCGAACTCAAGCGAGAAATCGCGGTTTTTGCGGCTGCCAGCCATACGGTAGGTGTGCGAGAGCGGGACGGGCTCGCCTTGCTCAACTCGGAACGTCGAGATCTCGTCGATGGCGATCTGGCGAAACATCGCGACGAAGCCGCTGGTCTCTGAATGCGAGTGGTAACGCCACTCACCATCTACGGGCGCGTGCAGCGTCGACGTCATTTCACCCAGACGGATGTGCCCGCGTGTGACGGAGTAGGTGGCTTCATAGGGGCGGAGCTCCGCGTAGGCCGGCATCGCGGCGCAGAGCGCCACACCCACGACGATTCCGCTTGTGGTCAGGCGACGCATGCGAGGTCCGTCGTGCCGTCGACCCGCAGTGGCGCGTCGAGCGGCTCACCGTCGAGCGTGGCGTGGCCGTCGGCGAGCGCGATGCGCCCCTGCGCGAACAGCCCGATAACAAACGGGTATATGCGGTGCTCCTGCGCCTGAACGCGCGCCGCGAGCGCTGCCGCGTCGTCGCCGCGTTCGACCGGTATCACCGCCTGCAAGATCACAGGCCCACCATCGAGTGTTTCGGTCACGAAGTGCACGCTCGCTCCATGTTCGACGTCACCGGCGTCCAGTGCGCGCTGGTGGGTGTTGAGTCCCCGGTAATTAGGAAGCAGGGAAGGGTGAATGTTCACCATCCTGCCCGCCCACTTCTGAACGAGGGCTGAACCCAGCACCCGCATGAAGCCGGCGAGCACTGCGAGGTCGTGTCCGGCCAGTGCGGCATCGAGCGCGGCGTCGAACGACGCGCGGTTCGAATGAAGGGCGGGGTCAATGAAGTGCGCGGGAATACCCGCGGCATGCGCGCGTTGCAGCGCGCCGGCATCCGCACGGTCCGCAATCACGCAGCGGATCGCGAAGCCGCTGCCCGGCTGCGCCGATGCATCGATGAGTGCTTGAAGGTTCGACCCGCGACCCGATGCGAGCACTGCGACGGACAACATCAGTCGATGACCACGCCATCCACGCCTTTGGCGATGTGACCGATCACGGTCGCGTGCTCGCCGTGCTGGGCGAGGATGTCGATGGCGCGCTCAGCATCGGCCGACGGCACGACCACACACATGCCAATACCGCAGTTGAACGTGCGATACATTTCGTCGTCCGCCACGGCGCCCTCGGCCTGCAGCCAGTCGAACACGCGTGGCCGCTTCCAGCTCGACGCGTCGATGTTCGCGCCGATGCCGTCGGGCAGCACGCGCGGCAAGTTGCCGGGTAGCCCGCCACCCGTGATGTGCGCGAGCGCGTGCACGTCGACGGATGCGGCGAGCTTGAGTAGCGCCTTGACATAGATGCGTGTCGGTTCGAGCAGGACCTCGCCGAGCGGACGGCCGTCGAAGTCATCGGTCAGCGACGCATTGGCGACCTCGATGATTTTGCGCGCGAGCGAGTACCCATTTGAATGCAGGCCCGACGATGCGATACCGAGCACCGCGTCCCCGTCGGCGACTTTCGTGCCGTCGATGATGCGCGCCTTCTCGACGATGCCGACGCAGAAGCCCGCGAGGTCGTAATCGCCGTCGTGGTACATGCCCGGGAGTTCTGCGGTCTCGCCGCCGACGAGCGCGCACCCGGCGAGTTCGCAACCGGTGGCGATGCCGCCGACGATCTCAACCGCCGTATCCACTTCGAGTTTGCCGCTCGCGTAATAATCGAGAAAGAAGAGCGGTTCGGCGCCGACCACGGCGATGTCGTTCGCGCACATCGCGACGAGATCCTGGCCAATGGTGTCGTGCTTACCGTATTGAATCGCGAGTTTCAGCTTGGTTCCGACGCCGTCCGTACCGGACACGAGTACGGGCTGGTCGTAACCGCTCGGCAGTTCGAACAGGGCGCCGAAGCCACCGAGCCCCGTGAGTACGCCCGGCCGCCGTGTGCGGGCTGCCGCGTCCTTGATCCGCTCGACCAGTGCATCTCCCGCGTCGATGTCGACGCCAGCATCACGATAGGTAAGGGGTGTGCGAACGGGCATGAGCGTGTCTCGGGCAGGCGGAGCATGGTATTTTACACGAGTGCCGACCCGACTCCTGATTGTGCTGACGACGTTGTTTGCGTCGCTCGTTTCTACCGCTACGCCCGTACAGGCGGTCGTCGTCGAGCGGCTGTACGAAGCCACCGTGCCTGTCGCCGACCAATCGGCGGCGGCCCAGCAGCGCGGGCTGCAAGATGCGCTGGCGGTGGTGCTGGTCCGTGCAAGCGGCCGTCTCGATGCCGCCACCCTCGAGGTTGAAGCGGCCCGGCTGGTCCAGCAGTTCCGGTTCGAGCAGCAGACGATCACCGACCCTGAAACCGGCGAGACGCGTCAGCAACTAAACCTGTGGGCGCGTTTCGATGCCGTGGCGGTCCAACGCGCGCTCGTCGAGCGCGCCGTACCGATCTGGGGGCGCGAACGGCCGGCGGTGCTCGTCTGGCTCGCGTACGACGATGGGTTTGACCGCGATCTCGTGGACCCCGACGCGCCGCATGGCATCCTCGCGGCGTTGACCGCCACCGCGCGTTTGCGTGGCGTGCCGATCATTCCGCCGTTGATGGATTTGCAGGATCGCGCGGCGCTGCCGTTTTCCGATTTGTGGGGCGGTTTTGACGATGCGATTGCGAGCGCGTCCCAGCGCTATCGGTCGGACGCAATCCTGGTCGGCCGCCTGTTCCGCACCCACACCGACCGGTGGGGCGCGCGTTGGATCCTGTATTCGGACGGCGTGAGTAGCCATTACTCAAGTGAGGAGGGCGTGCTTGATGCGGTGGTCGCTGATGGCGTGCACTGGGTCGCCGACGGGTTTGCGACGCGCTTTTCGCTTGTCCCCGATACGGCCGCCGACGGACGGACGCGCATCGTAGTTGCGGGCATCGACGGTGTTCCGGATTACGCGAGCGTGCTTCGCTACCTTGAATCCCTGTCGCCCGTCGCCGGCGTTTCGGTCGAGCGCGTCGAACGCGACCAAGTGCTGTTCGCCCTCGAATTGCGTGGCACGGCCGAGCAGCTCGAGCGTGCGATTGCACTGGGGTCCAGGCTCACGCGCGCGCCCGATGACTTCGAAGCGCTGACCGGCGCCTTGCGCTACACAATTCGTCCGTGAAGCTCCAACACCTGCCCAACGCGATCAGTATCGCGCGCCTGTTGCTGGTCGTGCCGATTACGCTGTGGCTGCTCGACGGGCAATACGAACCGGCGCTCTGGCTCTTTCTGCTGGCGGGCGCCAGCGATGCACTCGATGGGTTTTTCGCGCGACGCTTCGGTTGGCAGACGCGCGTCGGCGCGCTACTCGATCCCGCCGCCGACAAAGTTTTGCTGGTCGCCGCGTTCTTTACGGTTGGCTGGCTCGGCTTGGTGCCATGGTGGCTGGTGTGGACCGTGTTCGCGCGCGACGTGATTATCGTCGCGTTGTACTGGCACCGTCGTACGCCGGTCAGCGAGAATCCAACCACGATCTCGAAGCTCAATACGCTCGCGCAGACCGCCTGTGTGCTGCTCGTTGTGTACGGGGCGGCATTCGGCGCGAACCGTGTGATGATCGACACGTGGATTGCGGTCACGATGCTCACCACGGTGTTCAGCGGCTTGCTGTACCTGTGGCTCTGGGCGCGCCGCGAGACGCAGCTCCGTAGCGCTGCCTGATGGGGTTCCAGCTTCCGCTCGGCGTCGGTCTGCCCGACAGCGCGGTGTTCGCCACCTATCACGCGGGTCCGAACTCGGGCGCCGTTGCGTCGGTGGCCGGCCCGGAACCGGTGCTTTTTCTCGCGGGTGGCGCGGGCGTTGGCAAGACGCATCTCCTTCAGGCCGCATGCGCGGCAGCAACGGGCGCCGGTCTGCGGGCCGCATTGCTACCGCTCGCACAGCACGCATCGCTCGAGCCCGCGGTCATCGACGGTTGGCACAACTACGACCTCGTCTGCGTCGATGACGTTGGCGCAATTGCCGGTGATGCGGACTGGGAGCGCGCGTTGTTCGGGCTCTACAACGCGCTTCGTTCGCGGGACGGGCGGTGGCTTGCGGCCGGTGCTGATGTGCCCAGCGCGCTTGGATTCGACCTCGCGGATCTTTCGTCACGCCTGGCGGCGGGGCCGGTCTTCGTACTGCAGCCGCTCGATGACGACGGCCGCGTGGCCGCGCTCACGCTGCGCGCGCACCAGCGCGGTTTCGAACTGCCTGAGGAAGTCGCGCGCTACTTGCTAAAGCGCGCGCCGCGCGACATGAACACCCTGTACCGTGTGCTCGACGAACTCGACCGCGCGTCGCTGTCGCAGCAGCGCAAGGTCACCATTCCGTTGTTGAAAACCATCCTCGAAAGATAATTTATTTCGCGGCACAAAGGTGCCGCTCCTACAGGTGCCGAGGATGAACGGCCTAGGTGCCGCAATTAGAGCGCTTTGGTGCGGTAAAAGCTCGCGGCAAAGCCACCGAGGCTCGCGATGATCTGCGACCACGCTACGAGATTCTCGCCGCCGCTCGCGTACGCGCCTGCGACGCCGCCCGCGAAATACAGCAAGGCAAGCAGGTTGAACCAGAAATAACTACGCGGCCGGTCGTGCAACAGACCGCGCAGCGGCAACAACAAAGGACCGGCGGTGATAAATATCAGCGCGGCGCGCGGCACCGACGGCGCATCGACGAGCCAGCCCCACCACGCCATCTGCCCGAAAAACAACACCGCCCAGCACGCGAGCACCACCGCTTGTAGGAGCGGCGCCGTTGCGCCGCGCTCAGCATCACCCACCGAGCTTCACCGCCGCTTCCGCCACGCGTTTGCCCAGCGCGCGCGCCAGCTGCTTCTCGCGGTCGGTCAACCGCGGCGTGCGCTCGTCGCGTGCGAGATGCGATGCGCCGTAGGGTCCGCCGCCGCCGTCGGTCTCTGACACGTTGGGTTCGGCGTACGGAATGCCGACGACAAGCATGCCGTGGTGCAGCAACGGCAGCATCATTGTGAGCAGCGTCGATTCCTGACCGCCGTGGGGTGAACTCGTCGACGTAAACACGGCGCCCGGTTTACCCGTGAGGTCCCCGGAGACCCAAAGCGCGGACGTCGTATCGAGGAAGTGTTTCATCGGCGCGGCCATGTTGCCGAATCGAGTCGGGCTTCCGACCAGGACGCCTGCGCAGTCGCGGAGGTCGTCGAGCGTCGCATAGGGGGGGCCGTCGTTCGGCACTGCGGGTTCAACTGCTTCGGTCACCGGCGACACCGATGGCACGGTGCGGACGCGCGCCGTGCATCCTGCAACCGATTCAATGCCGCGCGCGGCATCACGCGCGAGCGCGGCCGTCGCGCCGTGCCGACTGTAATAAACAACGAGAATCTCGGTCACAGAATGTCCAATACGTTATCTGGCGGTCGCCCGATCGCGGCGCGTTTATCGTCGACCACGACGATGGGTCGCTCGATGAGCACCGGGTTCTCAACCATCGCATCGATCAGCGCAGCATCGTCAAGCGATTCGTCCTCGAGCCCGAGTTCACCGTACGCGGATTCACCTTTGCGCAGGAGGTCGCGCGGTCGTAGATTGAGCGCGCGGAGCACTTTCTTCAGGGTCGGCGCGTCGGGCGGATTCTTCAGGTACTCGACGATGGTCGGCTCGAGGCCGCGTTCCTCAAGCAGTGCAAGGGTTTGGCGGGATTTCGAGCAGCGGGGATTGTGGTAAATCGTCACATTCATGGCCGGATTTTAGGTCATTGTCCGAAACCGTGCGCGCCGTCACAGTTTCGTCAAGGAATGCCGCGTAAGCTTCGGTTTCCCGTGCACTTTCGGCTTGACCGTCCCAAAAGTTGGGTGTAGTGTCGGGTACCTATCACAACCGCCCCTGTTTGGATTGGAGAGAACTATGTCTACGGTCACCCTGAAGAGCCTGCTCGCGGTTTCTGCGCTGGCGCTGGTCATGACCGGCTGCGCAACCCGTGAGCCGGAACCTGTTGAACCGGCCGGCCCGACCGCCGAAGAAATCGAAGCCGAACGTGCGCGTGCTGCTGCGGAAGAAGCCCGCCGCGCCGATCAGGCCGCGATGGCCGAAGCGCGTCGACTGCTCGCGGAAGCGAAGAAGTTCACGAACCTTAATTCGGACCAGCAGGGTCGCCTGCGCGATGCCGAGCGTGCAATCGGAAGTGGCGAAGGGCGCAATGCGCTCGACTCGCTGAAGCGATTGATCTCGGAGCTCGAAGCTGCACGCACGACCTACACCGTCATGCGCGGTGACAGCCTGTGGCGCATTTCCGGCAAGTCGGAAGTTTATGGCAATCCGTATCAGTGGCCACTGATCTACAAAGCGAACACCGACAAGATCCAGGACGCTGACCTGATCCACCCGGACCAGAACCTCAGCATCACGACGCACCCGCGTCAGGGTGATGTCGACATGGCCGTCGAGCACGCCCGCAACCGCGGCGCGTGGGACATCGGCCGGACCGAGGATTCGGATCGCGCTTATCTCGGTAAGTAAGCTTCTCTGAAATTAAAAGCCCCGCTCCGGCGGGGCTTTTTTTTGAGGTCATCACCCGATGGTCGTGCCTTGTGCGTTTTCGCACGATGGAACGATGTACAAAAAACTAGCCATCGTCATTTCGATAAACACGGTCGTGATGTTCCTGATCATGTTCGTGAACCTGTGGTCCGCGAGCCATTTCCACGTGAACGTGAACCGCGTCTATATGGCGCTGTTAATGGTCGCGCCGATGCTGCTCATGATGATTATCGTGATGCGGTCGATGTACGAGAACAAGGCCGCGAACGTCGCAATCATGGCGGCGTGCATCGTTGCGATCGTCGCGCTGATCGCCGCCATCCGTACGCAGGCGGGCGTCGGCGACGAGCAATTCCTGCGGTCCATGATTCCGCACCATTCGAGCGCGATCACCATGTGCCGGGAATCGGCCATTGCCGACCCGCAGATTCTCACGCTCTGTGACGAGATCGTTCAGGCGCAGAAGAAGGAAATCGCGGAGATGGAGCGGATTCTGGCGCGGCTCAATCGCTGAACCAGCGGCGGCGCAACCAGAACGCGACGTTCACCAACGCAATCAGTACCGGTACTTCGACCAACGGGCCGACGACCGTCGCGAAAGCGACGGGCGAACCGATACCGAAGACCGCGATCGCGACCGCAATCGCGAGCTCAAAGTTGTTGCCCGATGCGGTGAACGCGAGGCTCGTGCTGCGCTCGTAATCGGCACCGATTTTCCACGCGAGCCAGAAACTCGCGAAAAACATCAGCACGAAGTACAGCGCGAGCGGCGCCGCAATCAACAGGACGTCGGGCAGCCGGTCGAGAAGGTCGCGTTGCAGCGCGAACATCACGACGATCGTGAACAACAGCGCGTACAGCGTG
>CAYODZ010000075.1:0-3231 GCA_964402835.1 uncultured Gammaproteobacteria bacterium
CTCGGCGTTGATCTCAGAAATACTCACACCACCGGCGAGCAGTTCACGGGTGCGCGCCGAGAGCGCTTCGAGTGTGTGCTCGGGTTTTAAGTGTTCGATGCACGCGGACGCGCCACCGGAAATTAGCGCAATGAGTGGTAACCCGGCTGGCAATGCGTGCAGCCATTCGGCGAACGCGGCGCCAGCCGCGAGGCTCGTCTCGTCGGGGACCGGGTGGCCCCCGAGGTGGTCGGCATCACCATAGCCGCGCGGCGCGGCGACGAACGAATGCGTGAGTTCGAGCGCGGGGAGCGAGTGCGCGCCGGCGGCCATTGCCGGGGCGGCTTTGCCCAGGGCTGCGAGTGCGTAAGGGCCCGCGAGGTGGGACAGCGCCGTGCGGGTGACGGCCGTGCCGTGGACCCGGGTGATGGCGGCTTGGAAACGCGTCAGGAGTTCTTTTCGGATGTCCTGCATGTGTTGAGCATATATCGCGGCGCGGAGCGCCGCTCCCACCTGTTCTTGCACAGCGCCGAGGGGTGTCAGGTAGGAGCGGCACCTTTGTGCCGCGAATGAAACGGCACCGCGATGATTAAGCCTTGCGGGCGGCGTCCTTGCGCTCGGCGTCGATGCGGTCGAGGTACTCGGCGCTGACGTTGCCGGTGACGTACTCGCCGGAGAAGCATGAGGTGTCGAAGCCATCGAGGCTGGGGTTGCCGCGACGCACAGCGTCGACGAGGTCGGCGATGTCCTGGAAGATCAACCGGTCGGCGCCGATGATCTCGGCAACCTCGTCCTCGCTGCGCCCGGAGGCGATGAGTTCCGACGCGCTCGGCATGTCGATGCCGTACACGTTCGGGAAGCGCACCGGCGGCGCCGCCGACGCAAAGTACACCTTCTCAGCGCCCGCATCGCGTGCCATCTGAATAATCTGCTGCGATGTGGTGCCACGCACGATTGAGTCGTCGACGAGCATCACGTTCTTGCCGTGGAACTCGAGGTCAATCGCGTTCAACTTCTGGCGCACGGATTTCCGACGCATCGTCTGACCGGGCATGATGAAGGTCCGGCCGATGTAACGATTTTTCACGAAGCCTTCGCGGTACTTCACACCGAGCAGCGTCGCGAGCTGCATCGCACTCGTGCGACTCGTATCGGGAATCGGAATCACGACGTCGATGTCGTGGTCCGGCCACTCGCGCATGATTTTCTCGGCGAGTTTCTCGCCCATGCGCAGCCGCGCCTTGTAGACCGACACGCGGTCAATAATCGAGTCCGGCCGTGCGAAATACACGTACTCGAAAATGCAGGGTGTGTAGTGCGCATCTTCCGCGCACAGCCGCGTATGGAGCTTTCCGTCGAGGTCAATGAAAATCGCCTCGCCCGGCGCGATGTCACGCTCGAGTTCAAAGCCAGCCGCGTCGAGGGCCACGCTCTCGGACGCGACCATGTATTCGTCGCCGTCCGGTGTTTCGCGTTTGCCGAAGGCGACCGGACGGATCCCGTGCGGGTCCCGAAACGCCACGATGCCCTGCCCCGCGATCAGCATGATGACGGCGTAACCGCCCGAGCACCGCTCATGGAGTGCGGTAACGGCATCGAAAATATCGTCGGGCGTGATGTGCTTGCCGCCGCTGCGCGCGAGCTCGTGCGCAAAGACGTTGAGAATGACTTCGGAGTCCGAGTCGGTGTTCAAATGACGCAAGTCGTCGCGGAAGAGCGCGTCCTTCAGTTCGCGATGGTTCGTGAGGTTACCGTTGTGCGCGAGTGCGATGCCGTGTGGGGAGTTCACGTACAGCGGCTGGGCTTCGGTCGAATCGGAGCTACCGGCCGTCGGATAGCGGACATGGCCGATGCCGGCGTTGCCGGTGAGCTGGAGCATGTGCTCGCGCTGGAACACGTCGCGCACGAGCCCGTTCTCCTTGCGCAAGTGCAAGCGGTCGCCATCGAAGGTGATGATGCCGGCGGCGTCCTGCCCGCGGTGCTGCAGCACCGTCAGCGCATCATAAATGGCTTGGTTGACCGGGCTCTGGGCGACGATACCGACGATTCCACACATCTCATGCACCTATGTCGGTTGGAAGAAAGCCATGCATCCACACGGCGACGGGTTCCAGCGCATCGACCATGAACGAGCCCTGCCACCAGTCCGCCTGCTGCTGGTCGGCAACGAGACCGATGACCATCAACGCCGCAACCACGACGATGCCGCGCAGGAAGCCGAATACCATCCCGAGCACGCGGTCGGTCCCATGAAGCCCGGTGCCCTTCACGAGCATCGCGATCAAATGATTCAACAGTGCAGCGACCAGTAGCGACGCGAGGAACAAGATTGCGAACGCGGCAATGGCACGCATGACCTCGGACTCTGAAACGAAGCCGAGGTGCGGCGAAAGCGCCCCCGCAAATCCGATCGCGACCCAGAATGCGGCGACCCAGGCGACGAGTGACAGTACTTCCTTCACGAGGCCGCGCATCAGGCCGATGACCGTCGATACGCCGATCAACGCCAGAATCGCGACATCTACCCAGAGCATAGGGGGCGCATTATATCAGGGGTGCGGGACGACAACCGCGCGCTCCTCGGTCTCGCGCGTGACGCGCGCAGCGAGCGCCGTGGCGGCGTCGCGCTCGACGAGTGGCCCGATGCGGACGCGGTACATCGTACCGTTGTCGACCTGCACCCGCTGCACGAACGCATTGAAGCCCGCGTCGTTGACCTTCTGCGCGAGCGCCTCGGCGTTCGCCCCGGTCGAGAAGCTGCCCAGCTGGACGGCCCAACCGGCGCCGGTCGCGACTTCGGCCGGGGCCGGAGTCGGCTCGACGGACGCGGTGGTCTCAGACTCCGACGGTTCGATTTCTGCAGGCGCCGATCCCTGCTCTGCAGGGAGCTCGAGCGGCATGCCGACCGACTGGGGCGGCTGTGCGTTTTGCTCGACTGGACCGTCGAGCACCATCGGCACGAAGATCACGGCGAGGCCGACCAGTACCGCGGTACCGACCATGCGTTGTTTGAGCAAGGGGTCCATGGCCGTCGATACTAGCAAATCGCGGTCACAAAACGGCGGCCGCAGTCAGGAACGAGCCGAACACAACGATGCGGTCTGTCGGCCCTGCGCGCGAACGCGCATGCGCGAGGGCGTCGGCGACACCGGGGTATTCGTCGGTCGCACCGCGCAGCCCCGCGGCACGTGCGTGTGCCAGCAGCGTCGCGCCGTCCGCGCCCCGCGGGCCAGGCAGCGGCGCGAACAACCA
>CAYODZ010000076.1:0-39118 GCA_964402835.1 uncultured Gammaproteobacteria bacterium
GAGACCTGCAGTCGCTCGCCCGCCATCCATGCCCCACCGCCGACGACCGCGTGCGCGCGCTCCCCAAATCGTGGCGCGTTCGACACGCCGAGGACTCGCTGACCGTTTCTCAGCAGTGCAATTTGCGTCGAAAAAAAAGGCTGTCGTCGGATGAAGCTTTTGGTGCCGTCGAGCGGATCGACGAGCCAGACGAATTCTGCATCGGTCCGCTCCGCTTCGCTCTCCTCGCCGTAAAACCCGTGGTCAGGGAACGCGGCACAAATGACGTCTCGAATAGCGGCTTCAGCCTCTTCGTCGGCGCGCGTGACTGGCGACGCGTCGCCCTTGAGACGAACGTCGACGCCTTCGTTCCAGTAATGCGCGAGCACCTTGTCCGCGGCATCCGATGCCGCGTGTGCGACCTTCAGCCAAGCCTCATCCATGATCGAAGAATACACGGTTGACACACCCCACCGCCGCACCTAAAGTCGCGGATGCCTCAGGCGTTCCACTCACGTGGAACAACGGGAAGCCGGTGAGAACCCGGCGCTGCCCCCGCAACGGTAAACGAGTACTGCGTATCACGAAGCCACCGCGCCAGCGGGAAGGCGATACGCAAGGCGAGAGACCTCGCCGCCTCGTGAGCCCGGAGACCGGCCTGACGCAGCCACCATCCATGACGCGTGCGGACGGGCACGCCGGGGGAAACAATGCGTTCATTAAAACTCGCCGCGCTCGCGGCCTCACTGATTTTTCCGATTGCGCTCTCGGCCGACGCCGCGATGGATCTCGACGAGACGGTCACCGTGACCGCGACCCGCACGCCGCTCGCGCTGGAAGACGCGCTCGCGCCGGTGATCGTGATATCCGGTGAGGAACTACGGCGCACCGCGACCATCGACCTTGCTGAGGCACTACGGTTTCACGCAGGTATCGAAATCGGCCGCAACGGCGGGCCCGGCCAAGCGGCTTCGCTGTTCATTCGTGGCACGAACAGCAACCACACGCAGGTCTTGGTGGATGGGGTGCGCGTGAATCCCGGCACACTCGGCGCGGCCGCAATCCACCACGTGCGCCCGGGCGACATCGAGCGTATCGAAATCGTTAAGGGCCCGCGCTCGACGCTTTACGGTACTGAGGCGATTGGCGGCGTCGTGAACATCATCACGCGACGCGCGACCACGCCGATTTCATTCGACGCGGAACTCGGCGTCGGCGGGTACGGGACGCGCAGCGGCGGTGTGTCCATGAAAGCCCGCTCAACAGCGTGGTACGGCGGCCTTCGGGCCGATACGATCGACACCGACGGCTTCCCGCCGCTGACCGGCGGTACCGTCTCGCGCGGCTACGACAACCGCAGCATCCACGCACACGCCGGTCACGAGCGCGGCGCATTCCGTGCCGAACTACGCCGTTGGCAGGCGACGGGCAACGTCGAGTACGTCGATTTTCTCGGCGCACCTTCGGACCAAGATTTCGACAATCGCGTTACGGCCGCCGAGGGCGCCTGGACCACGACGGGGCACCGGACCGTGCTTCGCCTCTCACGCGCCGACGACGAAATCCGGCAGCAGCAGTCACCCGATTTTGCGGCGACCGCGCGTACGAGCGTTGATTGGCAATCCGACTGGCAGCTCTCGCCCGCGCAGGAACTCACGACGGGTATCACATTGACGCGCGAACGTACGACCGCCGAAGTCTTCGGCGCGGGATTCGACGAGACACCACGCACACGTGCCGTGTTCGCGCAGTGGCACTACCGCGGCGACCAGAATCGCACCCTATTCGCGATCCGGCACAGCGACCATGATGCGTTCGGTGGCCGATTCTCGTTCAACGCCGAGGCCGGTCGCGAATTGTCGAGTCGATGGGATCTCATCGCGGCGGCGGGTACTGCGTTTCGCGCACCGGACAGCACGCAGCGGTTCGGCTTCGGCGGTAACCCGGCGCTCGCGCCGGAGAAATCACGCAATCTCGAACTCGGGTTGCGCGGCAAGCTCGGCGAACGTACGCGCGTGTCGTGGCAGCTGTTCGAGAACCGGATCGACGACCTCGTCACGTTCGATGCCGTGACGTTCGCGTTGGACAACATCGACCGCGCGCGCATCCGCGGGACGGAACTCACGCTCACGCACCGTGTCGACCGCTGGACTTTGCGCCAATCGCTCGTCGTCCAGCAACCGCTCGACCTCGGTACCGGCGAACCATTACCGCGGCGCGCGCGACGCAGCGCACAGAGCTCGGTGCAATGGCAGCTCGACGACGCATGGTCGTTCAGCGGCGACCTACTACTGACAGGCAAGCGTAAGGATTCGGGTTTCAGCCCGGACTACATCCCCGGTTATGCGCTCTTAAATCTGTCCGCAGAGTGGCGCATCGGCGAGCACTGGGCGGCGGACGTCCGTGTGGAGAACGCACTCGATGCCGATTACGAAACGGCGCTCGGCTTCGCCCAGTCGGGCCGGGCGCTGTACGCACGCGTGCGCTGGACCAACTGATAGACTCGCACCATGGGCAATCGACTGAGCAAAATTTACACGCGGACCGGCGACGATGGCACCACCGGCCTAGGCGACGGCGCGCGCGTCGAAAAGGACAGTGCACGCGTCGAGGCGTATGGCACCGTCGATGAGTTGAATAGTATCGTCGGCATGATCCTGGCTGAGCTCGTGGTACCCGACCGCGTCCGCGCCGAACTCGAGGCCGTGCAACACGACCTGTTCGATGTTGGCGGCGAATTGTGCGTACCCGGCATGCAACTCGTCGACGATGCGCGCGTCACGCGCCTCGAGCAGACACTCGATGCGCTGAATGCCGACCTGCCCGCGCTCAAGGAATTCATCCTGCCGGGTGGCGGGCGTGCGGCTGCCGCTTGCCACTTGGCGCGAACAGTCTGCCGGCGCGCCGAACGACGGATCGTCACGCTCGCGCGCGGCACCGAACTGAACCCCGAACTCGTGCGGTATGTAAATCGGCTGTCCGACCTGCTGTTCGTGATCGCGCGCGTGCTCGCGCGTGCTGAGTCCGGCAGCGAGGTGCTCTGGCGAGGTAGTAGCAAACCGGACGCTTAGCGCGCGCGGTCAATCAACTCGCAGAGCCTCGCCACCCCATCAAGCAGTCGTGGCGTCGCTCGCCCCATCAACGACGCATCCAGCGGATATAGGTGGCCGTTCTGCACGGCGGCGACGCCGTCCCACTGTCGCCAGGTTGCGAGCGCGCCGAGTGTTCCAGGCGCCGGAGGTGGGTACAAGCTGCCGATGATGACTTCCGGATTGCGGCCGAGCACCGTCTCGACGTCGACCGCTGGCGCGGGATGGTTGATGTCAGCGAATACGTTGTCGCCGCCGCACAGCGTAATTGCATCGTTCAGCGAATGCGCTCCACCAATCGTGAACAACGGACGCACAGCAACTTGGTAGAAGACGCGCACCCGCGTGCGGTGTGCATAGTCTTCGCGCAGCGCGGCCAGGCGCGCGTCGAACCGCTCAGCGGCCGCGCGCGCTTCCGGGTCTGAACCCGACATCGCACCGATTTGCCGCAGGTTCGCTCCGATATCCGCGAGCGAGCTCGCGGGTAGCGCGATGACGCGGATTCCGAGCGCCGAAATCTCCTCGATAAGGGACTTGGGCGTTCCGCCATCCCATGCGAGCACGAGGTCTGGCTGCATCGCGACGAGTCGTTCAAGGTCGATACGGAATGCATCGCCGATGACGGGTAAGCGGGTGGCTTCGGACGGAAAGTCGCTGAATGCGACCGTGGCGACGAGGTGCTCGCCGGCGCCCGACGCGTAAACGAGTTCGGCCAAGTGCGGCGCCAGTACGACGATGCGCGGCGCTTCAGGCGGGTTGGGCGAGGCCACCGCGAGTGCGATGACGAGCAGCAGTGTGGGCGTCAGACGGCGAAACCGGCGATCGTGAGCAGGCCGTACAGGGCGATCCAGAAAATCAGCGTGCGGAGCGTCAACGCCATGGCGGCGCGCACGGCGCCGATGCCAGCGGTCGCATTGCCCACATCGCCCTCCGTCGCGTCGCCGAAGCGCAATGCGCCGCGCCCGGTCGCGATGATGACGTCGTCATTCACTTGCCAGAACAGGTCAGACTGGCGCGTGTAATACGACTTCCAGTCGGTGATTGCGTCCTCGAAGCTACCGACCAGTGCGAATCCCAAGGCGATCAGTCGCGCCGGCATCCAATCGAGAATCCCCTGTAGACGAAGGACCGCCGCCGCGAACCCGGGCTCGGTCCAACGTCCGCCGTCCACGTCCCGGCGCGCGAGCAAGGTCAGGCGATACAGCACCGCGCCCATTGGCCCGAGCACGACGAACCAGAAAATAACCGCAAAAGACCGCCGATTGAACTCCAGCAGGATCGCCTGGGCGACCGCGCGGTTCCGCGCCGCGCCGCCGGACGGCACCACCTCACCCGCGATGTCATGCGCGAGCGCGGCCGCTCGGGTCTCATCGCCGACTTCGATGGCATCCACGTAGTGACCGGCCTCGGCATCCAGCTCGCGCGGCCCAAGACAGAACAACAACACGATGACGCTGAAAATGAGCGCAAGAATGCTGAGCAATGCGCCACCCAGCAGCGCAAAGACCACGCCGACGAGTGCGACGGGCGGCGCGATCAACAAAAGGACGCCAAAAGTACCGGTCCAAGTACCCGGACCGAGCGTGCGTTGAATCCACGCCGCGTACGCGTGGTACCAGTGCGGATCGCGCAGCCGCTCGCGGTCGCCGAGAAGGCGCTCAATCAATAGCGCGATAACCAACGCGAGGAAGTTCATGATGCGGTCAATCCTGCCGCTTGTAAGCGCGCCCAGTCAAATGCGGGCCCCGGGTCGGTCTTCCGCCCTGGGGCGACATCGCTGTGCCCGACCACGCCATCGGCTGAAATTGTGGGGTACGCCACGCGTAGCGCCCTGACCAAGGCCGCGAGGCGCTGGTACTGGGCGTCCGCGTACGGCACATCGTCGCAGCCCTCAAGTTCGATACCGACTGAGAAGTCGTTGCAATCGCGGCGGCCTGCCCAAGATGACGCGCCGGCGTGCCATGCACGCCTGCCGAATGGCACGAACTGGACGAGCGATCCATCGCGTTTCACGCACACATGCGCAGACACCCGGGCGGCGGCGAGGTCACGGAAATACGGATGCGCAGTGGCAGGAAGCGTGTTGGTGAAAAGGCGCTCTACCCACGGTCCGCCATACTCGCCGGGCGGCAAGTTGATGCTGTGCACGACGACGAGCGTGATCTCGGAATCCGGTGGGCGCGCATCGGCATTCGGCGAGACGACGCGCCTCGCGCCACAGACCCAGCCATCGTCGATTTCAATCGCTGCTAGAATCGCTGCCATGTCTGCGCTGCGCCCTCCCCCTCTAGAACAGATGCTTGACCAGTTGTTCGCGGCCGCGTCCGTGAGCAGCATGATACCGGCTTACGACAGCTCGAACCGCGGCGCGGTCGGACTGCTCGCGGTTTGGGCGCAGGACCTTGGGTTCGCCACCGAGGTCACGGAGGTCACACCGGGCAAGTTCAACCTCGTCGCAACGCTCGGCCGCGGCGAAGGCGGCCTCGTCTTCGCGGGGCACACGGACACGGTGCCATGGGACGAGGGGCTATGGAATTACGACCCGCTCCGCGCGACGTTCGAACACGACCGGGTCTACGGGCTTGGTGCGTCCGACATGAAGGGCTTCTTCGCGCTGCTAATCGACGCGTTACGTTGGGTCGACGCGGAACGCCTGACGTCACCAATCATCATCATCGCCACCGCCGACGAGGAAAGCACCATGTCGGGCGCCCGGGCACTCGCTGCGGCCGGCCCGCTCCGCGCACGCCACGCGCTGATTGGCGAGCCAACCGGCCTAAAGCCGGTGCGCGCGCACAAGGGGATTCTGATGGAATCCGTCCGAATCGTCGGCCACGCCGGGCACTCGAGCGACCCAGGGCTCGGTGCGAATGCCATCGATGGCATGCACACCGTCATTGCATCGCTGTCGGAATGGCGTTCGGCGTTACAGCGCGACCACCGCGATGACGCGTTTGCGGTGCCGATTCCCACGATGAATTTTGGCCACATACACGGTGGCGACAATCCCAACCGGATCTGCGGTGCGTGCGAACTTCAGTTCGACCTGCGCCCATTGCCCGGCATGGATCCGGAAGCGCTGCGCACCGATTTCCGTGCGCGCGTCGAAGCGGCACTCGCAGATTCGCCATTCCAGATCGAGTTCGCCGCATTACTTGGCGGTGTTCCGGCGCTCGCGACGGATGCCGCCGCGCCGATTGTTCGCGTCGTCGAGGAACTCACCGGCGAACCCGCCGGCGCGGTGGCGTTTGCGACCGAAGGGCCATTTCTCGCGGAAATCGCGGGCGACGTCGTGGTGCTCGGTCCGGGCGACATCGCCCAAGCCCACCAGCCTGACGAATATTTGTCGCTCGATCGGTTTACGCCGACGCGTGAATTGGTTGGCGAACTCGTCGCACGGCTGTGCATGCAATGAGTGAAAATCGCCGCTGGACTGAACGCGACCTTGCCGTGCTGTGGCATCCCTGCACGCAGATGAAAGACCACGAGCAGGTGCCGCTCACCCCGTTGCGGCGTGGCGACGGCGTCTGGCTCGAAGACTTTGACGGCAATCGCTACCTGGACGCGGTGAGTTCATGGTGGGTCAATCTATTCGGTCACGCGAATCCGACAATCAACGCCGCGCTGAAAGACCAGGTCGACACGCTCGAACACGCGATTTTTGCCGGATTTTCACACGCGCCGGCGATCGAGCTCGCTGAACGGCTCGTCGCTGCAACGCCCCCGGGTCTCGACCGCGTTTTCTATGCGGACAACGGCTCGTCCGCGGTCGAGGTCGCGCTGAAGATGAGTTTCCACTATTGGCGCAACCGGGGCCAAGGCGAACGGCGCCGTTTCATTTCGCTCACGAACAGCTACCACGGTGAGACGCTGGGCGCGCTCGCCGTCGGCAACGTGCCGCTCTATCGCGAAACCTATGGCCCGCTGCTGATGGAAACCCTCAGCGTAGAGACCCCCGATTGTTTCACGCGCGAGCCGGGCGAGTCGTGGGAAGCCTGCTCGCTGCGCCGTTTCGATGCGATGGAGCGCGCGCTCGAACAGCACGCGGGCGAGGTGTGCGCCGTTATCGTGGAACCGCTCGTGCAGTGCGCAGGCGGTATGCGGATGTATCACCCGGCGTGGCTCAAGCGCTTGCGTGATGCGTGCGACCGGTACGGCGTCCACCTGATCGCCGATGAGATTGCCGTCGGCTTTGGCCGCACCGGTACGATGTTCGCGTGCGAACAGGCCGGCATCTCGCCTGATTTCATGTGCGTCTCGAAGGGCTTGACCGGTGGTTATCTGCCGCTCTCGGCAGTCCTCACCACAGACACCGTGTATCAGGCCTTCTACGACGATTACTCGAACCTGACGGCGTTCCTGCACTCGCATTCGTACACCGGCAACCCACTCGCGTGCCGCGTCGCACTCGCGACACTCGACCTGTTTCGCGACGAGCCCGTGCTCGAACGAAACCGCGCGACCGCTGCGCGCATGGCAGAACTCGCCGCACCTTTTGCTTCACACCCGAAAGTTGCGGAGGTCCGACAGACCGGCATGATTCTCGCGATCGAACTCGACGGCTACCCGTGGCAGGAGCGACGCGGCCTGCGCGGGTACCGCCACGCATTGACGCGGGGCGTCCTACTTCGCCCCATCGGCGACGTGTTCTATTGGATGCCCCCGTATGTCATCGATGATGCGGAACTCTCATTGCTGGCCGAGGTCACGGGCGAGGCGATTGACGTCGCGACCCGGGATTGAGACATGCGAGAGACCCGAATCTTTCACCCGGTAGCGCTTGCGGACGAAACGGAGTTCGACCTCGAGCCCAGTGCCGAGCGACACCTCGTTCGGGTACTGCGTCTTCGCAGCGGAGATGGCTTCGTGGTGTTCGATGGCGCCGGGGCTGAATGGCCAGCCACACTGGTCAGCGAGCGGCGAGCGCGAACCGGTCAAGCGCGCGTACGTACGACGGAGTCGCCGTTAACGCTAACGCTGGTGCAGGGCATCTCCCGCGGCGAGCGTATGGATTGGACGCTACAAAAAGCGGTCGAACTCGGTGTGTCGCAGATCGTTCCGGTCGTTGCCGAGCGGACGACCGTCCGACTCAGCGGCGACCGCGCGGCAAAGCGCATCGCGCACTGGCAGGGTGTGATGGTCGCCGCGTGTGAGCAGTCGGGTCGCAACCGCATACCGATGCTCGGCCGAATGCAGACGCTCGATGCGTGGCTGGCATCGTTGGACACACCCGCGCTGGTGCTCGACCCGACGGCGACGCAGGGTCTTAAAGATTTCGCAGCGCACGCGCCGCGCTTCACACTCATGGTCGGGCCGGAAGGCGGCTTCAGCGACCGCGAACTGGCTGCGGCACGCGCCGCGGGCTGTATGGGTGTTCGGCTGGGGCCGCGCGTACTCCGCACGGAAACAGCGGGTGTTGCGGCGCTGGCCGCGCTACAAGCGCTTTACGGGGACCTGTCAGGCGGATGACCGGCTCAGGCCGGTGACCGCATCCTCAAATTCGACACCCGCAAACGGCTTACTCACGCAGGCCGTCACGCCGAGCACCCGCGCACGCTCGCGACGCGCTTCATCCAATCGCGCGCTGCACAGAATAACGGGGGTTTGCGCGTGCTCGGGTTGTGCGCGCAACCACTCGACAATCGCCAGCCCGTCGTGACCCGGCATGTCGATGTCGAGCACGATGAGTTGAGGTCGCGCGCGCGTGAGTGCCGCCTTGGCGGCGGTTCCATCTTCTACCGCCTCGACGCGCCACCCCTGTCGCTCGAGCTTTCGGACGACTTCGTCTCGTGCGGTGGTCGAATCGTCGGCGACAAACGCGAACGGTCGGATTTTAAGCGCGTTCGTCATGCTGGCAATTGCAGCGTCGACGTTCAATACCGTCGCCAGGCGCCCGCCATCGAGCAGTCCGACACCCGCGACACACACACCCTCGCGCAAATCGCCGGGCCGCAACCGATGCATCGCGGTCTCGACGTGCCCGAGGTGTTCGTCGACCAAGACCGCCCCGCCGTGGTCGCCACTCCGCAACAGCACGACCGTCGCAGCGTCTGGCCCGGCCTGCGCGCCATCAAGGCCGAGGCAGCCCGCGAGGTCGATCACCGGCCATTCCTCGCCCTCATGCAGTGCCGATTGGGCACCTGGCTCCACGGCGCGCGTCGCGATGACCGCGGTCGGCGGCAAGGCCACCAGTGCACTGCCCGCGCGCACCAGTTCGACCGCAAGTACCGGCGAGGGATTCGGTAAATGAAGGATGAACCGGGTCCCCTTTCCCGGTGTAGTCGTGAGATCGAGGCGACCGCCAAGCTCACGAATCGCGGCGGCGACCGTGTCCATACCCATCCCATAACCGGATGCATGAGTGACCGCCGCAGCGGTCGAGAACCCGGGCGCAGTGAGGATGCTGAGCAGCTTCTGCATCGTCACTTCGCCATCGGCGACCGTCAGGCCACGCTCGCGCGCGATTCGTCGCACCTTGTCGACATCGATGCCAGCACCGTCATCGTCGATTTCAATGTTGACGCCGTGCGTGTCCGGGATTGCGCGAAGCACAATTACGCCGGACGCGGCCTTGCCCGCGGCGCGCCGCGCGAATGTGGACTCGATACCGTGCGCGACCGCGTTCCGCAGCAAATGTTCGAGCGGCATAACGAGCGCATCGAGCAGACGTCGATCGAGCTCATTGTCGGAACCTTCAAAGCGAAGCTCGACTTCCTTGCCCGTATCCTCGGCCGCCTGGCGCACCGTCCGACGCCAGCGAGATGCATGCGTATGTAGCGGCGCGATGCGCGCACGAACCAGCAGGTCACGAATCGCCGCCGCGTCTGCTGCCAGCGCAGCGAGGCCATCGCCGATAGTCGCCATATCCCACATGGTCTGTTCGCGCAGCTTTCGGTCAAGCTCTCCGCTACGCAACCCGAGCGACAATGCGCGGACCAGTGCACGGTCAAACTGGTCCGAGCGCACCCGCTCGCTCTCGGCGGCGATTCGCGGTCGACGGCGGCGGTCGGCGCCACTCGATAGCGGCGGCAGCGATCGGTCGTCGCCCGAAAGCTGCTGTAATTCATCGATGACCTTTCCCGCGCGTTCTGCGGCACGCTCGGCCGTACCCGGCTCGAGCATTCCGTACATCGCATCAAACACGCGCTGCAAGGTCCAGATCAGGCGCGGCGTGACGACCATCCGTTCCTGCGCAACGGCACGCAACACCGCTTCAAGTGTATGCGCGACATCGGACAAGGCCCGAAAGCCTGCAGCCCGCGAAGCGCCTTTGAGCGTATGCAGAATCCGCTGCATCGACAAAACTGCGTCGGCATCAGCCGCGTCCATCAACAATGCATCGCACGCGTCGCCCATCCGGTCTAGCAGGGCGTGGGCCTCGTCGTGATACGCGGCCGCCGTGCCGAGATCGATGCCCTCGGCAGATGTCGCTGGCGCAACCTGGGCGTGCATCGCATCAAGCGCCGCGGCCACTTCGCGTTGGAGTGCGTCATCAATGGCCACTGCGCTCACTAATCGTTCCCGGAGCGCCTTGGCAGCTGCCTCAATCCGCGCATCGGCCACCGTGTGCGCGACCGCTTCGAGTTCCAGCAACGCATCAATGACCGCGGGTGGCACGGTGCCGGAGCCGCTTCCGGCCGCGGCGGCATCGAGCCAGCGGTGTACAACGGCCGTCTCGCGGGCCGCCGTCGCTGCAAGCACCTGCGCACCGTTGCCAACGGCGATTTCGACGAGGTTCCCGGCCGCCGCTTTTTGGAGCGGTGCCAGCGAAACGCCGACCTCGCGGCCACTTTCGATTTGCTCCAGCAGCGCGGGCAATACCGACAACGCTGCCCCGACCAAATCGACAATTCCGGGCGTAATGGCGACCGACTCGGCATCAACACGCTCAAGCACTTCCTCGAAACTGCGAGAGAATTCCGCCGTCCGCATTGCGCCAACCATGCGTCCGCTGCCCTTGAGCGTGTGGAACGCGCGCTGTAAATCGATGCGTGCTTCCGCATCGTCGGGCTGCGTTCGCCACTGCTCGAAACGCGTTCGCGCCGAGACCACGCACTCACGCGCTTCCTCGAGGTAAATCTCAAGCAGCGCGGGATCGCTGCCCTCGCCAACGATGGGCGGCTCGGCGAGCGCCGCCGCGTGCGCCTCCGCGGTGCCCTCAGGAATCGCTCGACCGAGCACTTCGCGTGCACGGTCGAGCAGCTCCGGCGGTACGCTGCCCCGGTCCCGCTGTGCGCCCAAGTACAGCTCCAAGCAAACCATCGCTTCGGCGAGCAACTCGAGTGCGTTGCGGTCACTCGAAATCAGGTCGGTGGCGGCCGCGATTTCAGTCGCGAGCGCGGCCGCATCCTCAAGCCCCGCAACGGACAGCGCGCCCGCAAACTGCTGGAGTGACGTCGGAACGTGGGCGAGCGCTTCACGGTCATCGACTTCCGCGGCCTCGAACAGCGCCTGCCGCGCGCCGGCAAGAACGTCGTTCGCGGCGTCCATGAGCGCCCGTAGCGCTTCGGCACGCAGTTTGTCCGCAGGCCCCTCCGCACCGGCGCCGAGCAACTCCTCGGCCTGCAACAAGCGGTCTGCAATCATGTTCGCGGCATTGCCGAGGGGCTGACCATCGACGAGCGCGGCCAAGGACGTACGCGCGTCGGCGAGCATCTCCGCCGCGTCGCCGAGATCGGCGACCTGTAACGGCGCAACAATGCTCTGCAAACGCGCGACCGCAGGCTTCAATAGATTCGTGTCAGCGGCCCCGGACCGAAGGAAGACGTCGAACGCATCGCGTACGCGCGCAAGCTCCTCTCGTGCCGCATCCGCGACCGCGTGGCGCGCTGAGTCGGCGGAGGAAGTCGCCCGCTTAGATTCATCCATCGGTGCGGGCGGCTCGAGTTCAAACGTGTCAAAAATCCGATCGAGCTCCGGGTCGATGCGACCTAGGCCCGCGAGCGAGTACAACGCGCGATAGGTCCACTCAGCGGCGTGTGCCGGCGGTCGATTTTCAGCCAACGCGGCGATCATCGGTTGCAGGGTTTCGAGCAACGCTTTCGTGGCGTCGTCAAGCGGAACCCGCCCGGCATGGAGGTGATCGACAAGCACCCGAGCAATCCACCACGGTAACAACTCGCCGGGCTCGCGCGCGGCACGCTCGAGTCCACCTGTCAATTTGCGCAACGCCTCAAGCGCCGATGACTGATCGCCGTCACGGCGCAGCACGGTGAAGATTTTGCGCGAGGGTTCCAAAACGCGCGCTGCGACCGCCGATTGCGCGACACCCGTCGCACTTGTCGGCGGTGTCGGCAATACATACGGGCCGCGCGACGCCAGCCGCTCGATGAACTGATCACTTTCTGGAATCGCTTGGACACCGCGCGCGATCCGGAGCTTGTTCAGGTCGATTACATACCGCGAAACGGGCGTTTCATCACCGGGCTCAATGTTTGCGAGATGTCCACCCAGCGCAACGAGGCCTTCGGCGACGGCTTGCCGGCGCGTCGGCGAACTATCCATCGTCTCGACCGACGCTCGGCATTCGCCGGCCAGCGCCGCGATTCCATCGAGCGTCGCAAGACGCGCGACTTGTTCGAGCTGGGTGAGTGTGGCGCCGAGTGCCGAACCCGCATCCTCTTCGCCGTCGAACCATCGCTCACAGGCCGCGAGCGCTGCGGCCGCTTCGGCGCGCAGTTGTTCAAGCAACGCCGCGACCGCCTGGCGGCCGTGGTCGGTCGTCGAGTTAGCCGTTTTGACCACGGGCGAGGCGCCGCACGACCTCGACCAGCTCCTCGCGCGAGAAAGGCTTTCCGAGGTAGTGCTCAGAACCGGCCAGCTTGCCGCGCGCACGGTCGAACACCCCGTCGCGGCTGGACAGCAGGATGACAGGAATTTCTCGGTATTTTGGGTTGCTCTTAATGAGCGTGCAGGTCTGGTAGCCGTCCAAGCGCGGCATCATGATGTCGACGAAGACGACATCGGGCCGGTCCTCGGCGATTTTGGCGAGGGCATCGAACCCGTCCTCGGCCGTGATGACGGTGTAGCCTTCCTTCCCGAGCAACACCTCGGCAGTACTCCGAATGGTGCGGCTGTCGTCGACGACCATGACCTTGATCGGAGGGCCGTCCTGTGCGGTTTGCTCATTCATGGCCAATCACTATATCGCAAGCCGAGATATAGTATGCCTATGGCAATAGAACATCTGCAGTCGGTGCCGCACCTCAATACCGCCCTCGACGGCCCGCTCCGGCAACTTGAGTCCACCTTGCTGGAGAATCAGGCGCGAATCGAGGGGTGGTTCCGTCAATCGTGGCGCGACACGCCTGCGCCCTTTTACGCGTCGGTCGACCTGCGAAACGCCGGCTACAAGCTTGCGCCGGTCGATACCAACTTGTTCCCCGCCGGGTTCAACAATCTCGGCCCTGAGACTGAGCCGCTCTGCATCCAAGCGCTGCAGACGGTGCTTGAGCGCACGTGCCCAACGGCGAACGGCGTGCTCGTCATTCCTGAAGCGCACACCCGCAACCTTTTTTACCTCGACAGCGTAGCGCGGCTCACGGAACTGCTACGGAAGTCGGGCTATGAAGTGCGTATCGGATCACTCGACGGCGACCGCACCGTGACTTCGCACTCCGGCATCGAGCTGACGCTCGAGGCGGTACAACGCGACGGCGACCGGCTCGTGGTCGGCGATTTCCGACCCTGCGCGATTGTCCTCAATAACGATTTATCCGGCGGCCGTCCGGCGATTCTAGAGGGATTGCGTCAGCCGGTTGTTCCACCGCTCGGCGTTGGTTGGTCGAACCGGTTGAAGTCAGAACACTTCACGCTGTACAGCGACGTGGCGCGTGAGTTCGCCGACCTGCTCGATATCGACCCTTGGCTGGTCGACCCATTGCACCGCAATTGCGGGAAAATTAATTTCATGAAGCGCGAGGGTGAAGACTGCCTCGCGGGCAATGTCGATGCATTGTTGACAGAGATTCGCGCGAAATATGCGGAGTACGGAATCGATCACGAACCGTTCGTGGTGGTCAAAGCGGATGCAGGTACTTACGGAATGGCCGTCATGATGGTTCGGAGCGCGGACGAAGTACGGCAGCTCAATCGCAAACAGCGGACCAAGATGGCAGCGAGCAAGGAAGGCCGCGAGGTTTCCGGCGCAATCATCCAGGAGGGGGTCTACACGCTAGAGACCTGGGGCAAACAGCAAGCAACCGCTGAACCCGTCGTGTACATGATCGACCACTTCGTCGTCGGTGGCTTTTACCGTGTGCACACGGGTAAAGGCGCCTCGGACAACCTGAACGCACCTGGCATGCAATTTGAACCACTCGCGTTCGCGGAGCCCTGCAACACGCCGGACCGTTCACGCGCACCCGATGCCTGCGCGAACCGCTTCTACGGGTACGGCGTGGTCGCACGCCTCGCGCTCGCCGCAGCGGCGCGTGAAATCGCGAAATTCGGCAGTCGCTGACATGCGAGGGCTGACCGTTGCCGTCGTAATGGACCCGATTGCGACCATCAAGCCGTGGAAGGACACCACACTCGCGATGATGCTCGAAGCGCAACGCCGCGGCGCTCGGGTTCTTTACCTCGAACTCTCGGACCTGTACCTCGTCGACGGCGTCTGTCGTGCGCGTGCGCGCGAAGTCACAGTCACCGACTCGCGCGATGCATGGTTTGAGTTCGGCGCGACGACCGACGGTCCGCTGCACGAGCTCGCCGACATCGTATTGATGCGCAAAGACCCGCCGTTCGATACCGAATACGTCTATGCCACCTACCTGCTCGAGCGCGCGGCGCTCGCCGGCGCCCAAGTCGTCAATGCCCCCGCAGCGCTGCGTGACGTCAACGAAAAAGCGTTCATCAATTGGTTTCCTCAGTGTTGCGCGCCGACACTGATTACGCGCGACATTGCGCGCTTGCGGGCTTTCGTCACCGAGCAGGGCGACGCCGTTATGAAGCCGCTGGACGGCATGGGTGGCGCGTCGGTATTCCGCGTCTCCCCCGGCGACCCGAACACGAGCGTGATCGCGGAAACGCTCACGAACGACGGCACTCGCTTCGTGATGGCACAGCGTTTCATTCCTGAAATCGCAGCCGGCGACAAACGCATCCTTTTGATCGACGGTGAGCCGGTGCCGTTCGCGCTCGCACGGATTCCAGCCGCCGGCGAGACGCGCGGCAACCTCGCTGCTGGCGGGCGAGGCGTTGGGGTCCCGCTCACCGACCGCGACCGCTGGATTTGCTCAGAGGTCGGCCCCACGCTGAAAGACAAGGGCCTGTCCTTCGTGGGGCTCGACGTCATCGGCGACTACCTCACCGAAATCAACGTAACCAGCCCAACCTGCGTACGCGAACTCGACGAGGCGTTCGGGCTGAACATCGCCGGGACGCTGTTCGACGCGCTCGCCATTCGGCGCGGCTGATGCGGGAGCTGAGGGCTTTCACCGTCGCGCTCGCTTGCGCGGTGTCGGCATGCAACAACCCCACGCCACCGGAAATCGATCGCTTCCCGGCAATGGGAACACTCGTGGAAATCTCGGTTCGTGGTGCCGACCGAGACGAGCGCATCGCAGCGCTGCAGCGCGCGCGCGCGACGATTGAAGTTGCCGCGCGCGACTGGCACGGATGGGGCGACGGTGAGCTCGCGCGCGTAAACGACACCGACACCGAACCATCGGCAGAACTCGCGGCGCTCATCGCGCGCGCTGACGCGCTCGCTGTTGCGAGTGGCGGGTTGTTCGAGCCACGGCTCGGCACGCTTGTCGAGCTTTGGGGCTTCCACATCGGTGAACGCGCCCCCGGAGCGCCACCGGACGATGCTGCAATCACGGCGGCGCGGAACTCGCGCTCGCGGATTGACCTCGGTGCAATCGCGAAAGGCGCGGCCATCGGTGCGGCACGAGATGCCTTGCGCGACGCGGGTATCACGGACGCGCTGGTCAATGCCGGCGGCGACCTCGCAGTACTCGGGCACGCCGGCAATCGCCCGTGGCGAGTCGGTGTGCGCGATCCACGCGGACTCGGCATCATCGCAGGCATCGATCTCGAACCCGGGGAATCCGTGTTCACGTCCGGTGATTACGAACGTCGCTTTGAATACAACGGGACGACCTATCACCATCTCCTCGATCCCCGCACCGGCCGCCCGTCCCAGGACAGCGCGTCCGTGACGGTCGTTCATCCCGACCCGACGCTCGCCGATGCGGCGTCCACGGCATTGTTCGTCGCAGGCGATGACTGGCCGACAATCGCGCGTGCGCTCGGGGTGGACCTTGTGATGCGCGTGACCCCCGACGGCCGCATCGAGGCGACGCCCGCATTTGTCGCGCGTGCCACGCTCCGTGATGCCGTTACGACCCGCTGACTGGGTCGTCGTCGCTGCGGCCGCCGCGTTGGTCGGTGCCGTGACCGTCTGGACCTGGATGCCGTCGACGGCCGCGCACGTCGTCGAAATCCGCAGCCCGAATGGGGTTCAGCGTTTTCCGATCGTGGAAAACCGGCACGTGCGCGTCGAAGGTTTCATCGGGGTGAGCGAGATCGAGTTGCGGGACGGCCGCGCGCGCTTTGCCCGCGCGCCGTGCCGGAACCGCGTTTGCCTCGCCGCCGGTTGGCTCACCGCCGGTGGCGATTTTGCCGCCTGCGCGCCGAATGGGGTGAGCATTCTGTTGGGGAGCGGCGATGAGCGCTATGACGCGATTAATTACTGACCGTCAGATTGCGCTTTATGCGGCCCTCGCAATCAGCGTGCACCTCCTGGAGGCGGGCCTTCCCACGCCGCTGCCGGGCATCAAGCCGGGACTCGCGAACGTCGTGACGCTGGTCGTGCTGCTCCGCCATGGCCTGCGTGCGGCCGCCTGGGTCAGCGCGTTGCGCGTTGTGGGCGGCAGCCTTCTCCTCGGTACTTTTCTCGGGCCCACGTTCCTCCTGAGCGCCGCCGGCGCCCTTGGCGCGCTATTGGCGCTCGCGGGTGCGCACGCGCTCGGCCATCGCGTCCTCGGACCGGTCGGTTACGCGGTGCCCGCCGCAATCGCGCACATGGGCGCGCAACTCACGGTCGCGTACGCGCTTTTCATCCCGCATCCAGGGCTGTGGCAGCTCGCCCCCGTGTTACTCGCGGTAGCAACGGCTGGCGGCGTCGCGACCGGTATAATCGCAGCAGCCATCGTCGACCGCCTGCCTGTGAGGGCCGATGCACGCTGAAGCCGTATCGAACAGTGTTACCTCGCGCGACCGACTGGTCACCACGGTCTGCTTCGCGGTGTTGCTACATGGACTCATCATTCTCGGCGTCCGCTTCACGGCCGGGGACGCGCTCAGCGCGGCGGGCGAGCACACCCTGGAAATCACGCTCGTCAACGCGCCATCGGACGAGGCGCCCGAAAAAGCCGACTACCTTGCCGATGCATCACAACGCGGGGGCGGGAATATCGATACGCCGATGCGCGCGCGCAGCCCCGATTCCAACGTCGGTGACCCCGCTGCGACCGCGACGGACCGTTACGGCCCTTCGCGCCGACCTGGTGAATTTTCAGATGCCGCCGATGACGACCGACCACGTGCAGCGGCACTCGCAGATCCGGTGGTGACCAGTACGCGCACCGGCCACACGCGCGTCGCGCTCGCCCTGCGCGCCGGCGCCGGCAGTGCGGCGCCCAGCGCACAGGGGGCACTGATCCAACTGCCGAGCATTCCTGCAGACATCGCATCCCATACCGCGCTCGCCTACAGCAGCACGCCGCGCGAAGTATTCATCAATGTGAACACCCAGGAGGTCCTGTACGCCGCGTACATCCACAGTTGGCGCGAACGCGTGGAGCGTGTCGGCAATTTGAACTATCCCGATGAGGCGCGGCGGAGAGGACTTAGCGGTTCACTCGAACTCGAAGTCGCGCTCGGCGCCGCCGGGGCGGTGCACGACCTGAAGGTCCGCCGCGGATCAGGGAATCGTGTACTCGACGACGCAGCGCGCAAGATTGTCTACATGGCCGTGCCGTTCCCGCCGTTTCCCGAAGACCTGAAACGTGAAGTTGACGTCATTCGCTTCGCATTCATCTGGGAATTCGGCGACGGTGTCGCGACCTCCACCGTGCGTGCGCTGGATTCCCGACGGTGACGAAAGAAAGCCTTGCGGGTCACGTATTGATCGCGATGCCCGCCCTCGCCGACCCGAACTTCTCGCGCACCGTCACGTATTTGTGTGAGCACACTGAGTACGGCGCACTCGGTGTGACCGTCAATCGGCCGCTCGACATGCAACTGGCGGAGGTGCTTCAGCAATACGGTCTCGTGACCGACGATGCCCTTGTCGCCGGGCTGCCGGTCTACCATGGCGGCCCGGTGCAGGAGGACCGTGGCTTTGTTTTGCATGACGCGGGCGACGACTACGATGCAACGCTGCGCGTGGACGACCGAGTCTCGGTGACCGCATCACGCGACATCATCGAGGCCATTGCCGCCGGATCGGGGCCACCGCGCGTTCTGGTGGCCCTTGGGTACGCGGGCTGGGGCCCCGGGCAGCTGGAGCAGGAACTCGCTGAGAATTCATGGTTACACGCGCCCTGTGAGCCGGATCTTCTGTTCGCGACGCCGGTCGAGCATCGCTGGCTTACGGCGGCAGAGTCCATCGGTGTAGACATCCGCCTCCTCGGTGGCGACGCGGGACACGCATGAATCAGACCTACGTCGGCTTCGACTTCGGACTCAAGCGCATCGGGATCGCCGTCGGCAGCGAGAGTACCGGCGCCGCGCAACCGGTTACGACCGCTGCGAACCACGCAACGCCCGACTGGACAGCGATTGACCGCGTGATTACCGATTGGGACCCGTCCGCGCTGGTCCTGGGCGTCCCGTATAATGCCGACGGCTCGGCGCACGCTGTAACAACGGCGGCGCTGCGCTTCGGCGAGCAGCTCGAAAATCGCTATGGTCTGCCGGTGCACACCACCGACGAGCGTTACTCGTCGGCAGCCGCACACGACGCGCTCGTCGAGCGGCGCGAGCGCGGCGACCACCGGCGGCTTCGCCGTGAGGACATTGACGCCGCCGCGGCCGCGCTCATCCTGTCAGGATGGCTCGCGAGCGGCGCGCACAACGACAAGGGGGAACGCGCGTGACGATGAACGCCGGTACGCGGCACTTGCTCGGCCTCGCCGACCTCGACGACGCATCATTTCGCCAGCTTCTGGACCGGGCCGATGCGCTCACCACGACGCCCGCGCCGTCGTCGCTCGCGGGACGTACGGTCGCTAATCTGTTCTTCGAAGCAAGTACGCGTACGCGCGCGTCGTTCGAACTCGCCACGGTTCGATTGGGCGCGCACGCGCTCAATCTCGACATCGCTCGCTCGTCGACTAGTAAGGGCGAGAGTCTCGTGGACACCGTGCGGACATTGCAGGCGATGCGCGTCGACACCTTCGTCATCCGCCACCGAGAGGACGGGGTGCTACGCGCCGCGATCGCCGAACTCGGCGAGCAGGCACCCTCGCTGGTGAACGCGGGAGAAGGTCGCTCCGAACACCCGACGCAGGGCCTCATCGATGCGCTCACGGTACGCCGGCACTTCGGCGACTGCACCGGCCTGCGCGTCGCGATTATCGGTGACATCGCCCACTCGCGTGTCGCGCGCTCTGCGGCCATTGCGCTGTCGCGCCTGGGCGCCACGGTCTGTGTCGCAGGTCCCGCATCGCTGCTACCGGAGACGCCGTTACAGGGCGCGCAGGTCGCCGCGTCGTTCGACGAGGCGTTAAGCGATGCCCAAGTCGTCATGATGCTACGCGTGCAACGGGAACGGATGGCTGAGGGCGGCGCGCCCGACGACGCGACCTACCACGCCGAATGGGGGCTCACCCGCGAACGGCTCGCGCGCGCGGCCCACGACGCCGTCGTAATGCATCCCGGCCCATTCAATCGCGGCGTCGAAATTGCATCGGATGTCGCCGATGCACAGAATTCATTGATTCTTGACCAGGTCGCCCTCGGGGTACCGGTTCGCATGGCCGTTCTTGAGTGGGTTTCCAATCAGTGAAACTCCACCGCGGAACCATCGTCGTGACGGACGCGAAAGTATTGGCGCAGGTCGCACACCCGGGCGACCAATGGACACTGCGTGTCCATGCACCCGAAATCGCGCGACGCGCGCGCGCCGGCAGCTTTGCACACCTGACCTGCGACCCCGCGCTTCCGATGCGCCGCCCGCTCTCCATCATGCGGACCTCGCCGCAAGAGGGTTGGGTCGAATTTCTCTACAAGGTTCTCGGGGAAGGCACGCGTCTGCTCGCACAGCGCAAGGCGGGCGATGTACTCAGCGTGATGGGTCCAATCGGCACACCGTTTCGCCTCGACCCGATCCGGCCGCGACCCCTGCTGCTCGGCGGCGGCGTCGGCATCCCGCCGATGGTGTTCGCCGCCGACGCGTTGCGCGCGCAGGTCAAACCGCTGGTCCTGATGGGGTCGGAGGTCCCGTTTCCGTTCAAGGTCCCGCCATCATCGATTATGGTGCCTGGGCTGCCCGCCGATGTGATCGGCTGCATGCCGTTGCTCGAAGGCTGGGGCGTGCCCTCACGGCTGGCCAGCCTGCAGGGCTATCCCGGCTGCTTCGACGGCTACATCACGGATGCGGCGCGTGCATGGCTTAACGCCCTCGAGATCGACGCACGCGCGGAGGTCGAAATCCTCGCGTGTGGGCCGACGCCGATGCTGCGCGCGGTCGCCGCGCTCGCGCGTGAGTTCGAATTGCCGTGTCAGCTCTCGCTTGAGGAATACATGGCGTGCGCGGTCGGCGGCTGCGCGGGCTGCGTCGTCGAGGTGCGGACCGAGTCGGGACCTGCGATGAAGCGCGTGTGCGTCGACGGGCCAGTGTTCGATTCCCGCGCCGTGGTGATGTTCGACGCCTAACCTCGGGTGGCCCGACCATCGCGACGCCGAGAGCGTCGCTCCCACCTGACACAGCGAACCTTGGCGGCACGACGGCAACCGGCCAGCGGAGCGGACGGACAACGCGCCGGGAGCGACCGAGACGGCCGTGGGTAAGCCCTCCAACCGAAGGCGCCGCACAAAGTTGGCGCGGTAGATCAGGTCAGCCAAGGCGGCAATCAATCAGCCGCGCAGTCGAGGGAAGCGGCAGCGGCGCGTTCGGTCCGGCCGTCGCAGCAGGCCGCCACCGAAACCGTCGCCATCGCTCTAACCGAAGTTGATTTTGGCCTCGAGGTTCGCGCGCGAATCTGCGTTTTTGAGCGCTTCTTCCATGTCGATGCGGCCATCCTTGTAGAGCTGGTGCAGCGCCATGTCGAAGGTCTGAACGCCCTTCTCCGGGCTCGCCTCCATCGACTCGCGGATCTCGTCGATTCGCCCCTGCAGGATTAGCTCCGCCGTGTGCGGGGTGTTGAGCATCACCTCGACCGCCGCGCAACGCCGGCCATCCTTCGTCGGAACGAGTCGCTGCGAGATGATCGCGCGCAGATTCAGCGACAAGTCCATGAAGAGCTGTTTGTGCATCTCCTCGGGGAACATGTTCACGATTCGGTCCATTGTCTGATGCGCGTTGTTCGCGTGCAGCGTGGAGATCGCGAGATGGCCGGTGCCGGCGAGCTCGAGTGCGGCCTCCATCGTCTCGCGGTCGCGAATTTCGCCGATGAGAATCACGTCGGGCGCTTCGCGTAGCGAACTTTTCAGCGCGCGCGCATAAGTCTTCGTGTCTTGACCGACTTCGCGTTGGTTGATGATGGACTGCTTGTTCGGGTGCACGAATTCGATCGGGTCCTCGATCGTCAGAATGTGCCCCGCCATCGTCTCATTTCGATGGTTGATCATCGCCGCGAGCGTGGTCGACTTCCCGGAGCCGGTCGCGCCGACCATCAGCAGCAGCCCGCGCTTGGCCAGAATCAATTCCTGCAAGATTTCCGGAACAACGAGGTCATGGAGATTCGGGACTTCGGCCGTGATGTACCGCAGGACCATGCCGATCCGGCCACGCTGATGGAACGCATTCACACGGAACCGCCCGAGCCCCTCTTCCGCGATGGCGAAGTCGAGTTCAAGTTCTTCCTCGAACACCCCGCGCTGCTCCTCGTCCATGATGCCGAGTGTCGCGGCGCGTGTGAGCTCCGGCGTCATCACCGTCTTGCCGACCGGTAGCAGCTTGCCGTCGATTTTGATGCGGATTGGGGAATCGGTGGTGATGAACAGGTCAGACGCTTTCTTCTCGACCATCAGCTTCAGGAACGGCTGGATGTTCAAAGCTTGTTCCCCTCATCTTCCTCGACCATCTCGAGCGTTGCGCCGCCCTCGCCGGTCGGCTTGTCGTCGCGCTTGCTCTCCAGCTTAATCTTGAGGCGCAGTTCGTTTTGCGAATCCGCCTGCCGCAGCGCATCTTCGTAACTGATGTCGCCCTTCTCGTAGAGGTCGAACAGCGCTTGGTCGAAGGTCTGCATACCGAGCTCGCGGGACTTCGCCATGATGCCCTTGATTTCGTGCATCTCGCCCTTGTGAATCAAATCCGAGATCAACGGCGAGTTGAGTAGGATTTCAATCGCGGCAGCCCGACCCTTACCGCCTTTTTTCATAACCAAGCGCTGAGAAATCAAGCCTTTAATGTTCATCGACAGGTCGAGCAGGAGCTGCTGGCGCCGCTCTTCCGGGAACATGTTGATGATGCGATCCAGCGCCTGGTTCGAGCTGTTCGCGTGCAGCGTCGACAGACACAAATGGCCGGTTTCGGCGAACGCAATTGCGTGCTCCATCGTCTCGCGGTCGCGAATCTCACCAATCAGGATGACGTCTGGCGCTTGCCGCAGCGTGTTCTTCAGTGCAGCTTCCCAGCTCTCGGTGTCAACGCCGACTTCACGCTGAGTGATGACACAGCCGAGGTGCGGATGCACGTATTCGACCGGGTCTTCGATCGTGATGATGTGACCTTTCGAGTTCTTGTTGCGATAGCCGATCATGGCCGCCAACGTCGTCGACTTACCGGAACCCGTGCCGCCCACGAGGATGGCCAGCCCACGCTTGGTCATCACGACGTCTTTGAGTACGGGCGGCAGCCCAAGCTTGTCGAAGTCGGGGATGTCTGTGGTAATCGTACGGAGCACCGCACCGACGCGACCCTGCTGGACGAATGCATTCACGCGGAAGCGACCGATACCGGGTGGCATGATCGCGAAGTTGCACTCCTTCGTCGCCTCGAATTCCTTGGATTGGCGATCGTTCATGATCGCACGCACGAGGACCGAGCTCTGTTCGGGCGTCAGCGGCTTGTCGGTCACCGGCGTCATTTCGCCGCTGATTTTCATCGCTGGCGGGAACGCGGCAGTAATGAACAGGTCGGAGCCGCCGCGGCCAACCATGGTCCGCAACAATTCCTGCATCAACTTGATGCCCTGATCCCGTTCCATGCCGCCCCCCTCGCTTACTCTTACTGGAAGTTGTCTTTGTTCGCGGCCTTGAGCCGCGCTTCCTGCTTGGTCACAACGCCCTTCTTGACCAAATCCTGCAAATTCTGATCAAGGGTCTGCATGCCGCTCGCTTGACCCGTCTGGATCGCGGAATACATCTGCGCGATTTTTGCCTCGCGAATCAGGTTTCTGATTGCAGGCGTACCAATCATGATTTCGTGCGCCGCGACGCGACCGCCGCCGACCTTTTTCAACAGCGTCTGCGAGATCACCGCTTTTAGCGATTCGGACAACATCGCACGCACCATGTCCTTCTCCGCCGCCGGGAATACGTCCACGATTCGATCGATGGTCTTCGCCGCCGAACTGGTATGCAGCGTACCAAAGACAAGGTGACCCGTCTCAGCAGCCGACAGCGCAAGTCGGATGGTCTCCAGGTCGCGCATCTCGCCGACCAGCACGACGTCCGGGTCTTCGCGCAGCGCCGAGCGCAGCGCTTCGTTGAAACCGAGCGTATCCCGATGCACCTCTCGCTGGTTGATCAGGCAGCGTTTCGACTCGTGCACGAATTCAATGGGGTCCTCGATCGTGAGGATATGACCGTATTCGGTCTCGTTCTTGTAATTGACCATCGCCGCGAGCGTGGTCGACTTGCCAGAACCCGTCGGCCCGGTGACCAGCACCACGCCTCGCGGATTGTCCGAAATCTCTTGGAAAATCTTCGGCGCGTTCAACTGCTCGAGCGACAGAATCTTCGATGGAATCGTCCGAAACACCGCACCGGCGCCGCGGTTCTGGTTGAACGCGTTTACGCGGAATCGTGCGAGCCCTGGGATTTCGAACGAAAAGTCGGTCTCCAAGAACTCCTCGTAGTCCTTGCGCTGCTTGTCGTTCATGATGTCGTAGACAAGGCTGTGAACCTGCTTGTGTTCCAAAGCCGGGACGTTGACCTTCCGGACGTCCCCGTCGACACGAATCATCGGCGGAACGCCGGCCGACAAATGTAGGTCGGACGCGCCGTTCTTCACCGAGAACTGCAGCAGCTGCGCAATATCCATACGAATCCCCCGTTTTCGCTAAAGTATAGCGAAGCATGGTGTTAAGCAATATGAACGACCTGGCGGCCAATATCACAGCGGTACAACGACGAATCGAGGCTGCGGCCGTGGCGTGCGGGCGCGCGCCTGACGGCATCGGCCTGCTCGGTGTCACCAAAACGCAATCGGCGTCTGTCGTCGCCGCCGCCCACCAAGCGGGTATTTCGAAATTCGGCACCAATTACCTACAGGAAGGGCTATCGCACATCGAGGCGGCGCCGGACGCAGAGTGGCATTACATCGGTCGAATTCAGTCCAACAAGACCCGCGCGATCGCTGAAAATTTCTCATGGGTACAAACTGTCGACCGAGCGACGATTGCACGCAGGCTCTCAGCGCAGCGACCCGCCCCACTCGGTGCGCTCAACGTCTGCATTCAGGTGAACCTTGAAGGCGAGGCGAGCAAAGGCGGCGTCGCGCCCGAGCTTGCGCGATCGCTCGCGGATGAGGTCGCCGCGCTCGCCGGCTTGCGCCTTCGCGGCGTGATGGCCATTCCCAGGCCAAGCGATGACCTGGATGCACAACGGCGTGCGTTCGCCGGTGTCAGGCGACTTTTCGAGGCGCTAGCGCGTTCGCACCCGGGGCTCGACACACTCTCAATGGGCATGTCGTCCGACCTCGAAGCGGCAATCGGTGAGGGCGCAACACTCGTACGCGTTGGAACCGCGCTCTTTGGGGCGCGCGACTGACGCGCTATGCTGTCCCGATGGACCCCACTTCGCTGAACAGCCTGACGCTCGCCTTCGTCGGCGGCGGCAATATGGCGCGCTCACTGGTTGGCGGTGCGCTCGAAGCCGGCGTACCCGCGTCGAACATCCGCATTGGTGAGCCATCGCCCGAGCAACGCGCACGACTTGAAGCGGAATTCGGCGTCCACTGCACCGACAGCAACGGTGATGCCGTCGACGGCGCGAACCTCGTCGTGCTGGCCGTTAAACCACAGGTCGCGGCGGAGGCCGTTCGCGCGATCACCTCTCGAATTGATGGGCACGCGCTCGTGGTTTCGATCATGGCCGGCATCCGCACCAACGATTTGCGCCGATGGCTCGGCGCGGGTCCGGCGATTGTTCGATGCATGCCGAATACGCCCGCGTTGATCGGCTTCGGCATGACCGCGCTGTATTCCGCACCCGACTTACCGGACGCCGCGCGGGCGCGCGCCGATGCGCTTCTCGGCGCGGTTGGAGAAACCGTCTGGATTGAAAGCGAAGCGCAACTCGATGCCGTGACGGCAGTCTCTGGCAGCGGTCCGGCGTACTTCTTTCTGGTCACCGAGGCGCTGCAGGCGGCCGGTATCGAAGCCGGCCTGCCGGCCGCCGTCGCCGCGACGCTGGCGCGCCAGACGGCGCGTGGCGCCGCAGAAATGGCCGCCGCGGGTGTAGACATCACCGAATTGCGCCGCCAGGTCACCTCGCCTGGCGGCACCACCGCGGCGGCCATCGCCGAGCTCGAGGCCAGCGGTCTACACGCAGCGTTCGCGCGGGCGGTCGATGCCGCGGCGGCGCGAAGCCGTGCACTCGCGGACGAATTCGGCGAAAAGTGATGACGCACCCCATCGCCTTTCTGATTGATACGCTGTTCCATCTCTACACCGTAGCGCTCCTGCTGCGTTTCTTGCTGCAGGTCGTCCGTGCGAACTTTTACAACCCGTTCAGTCGGGCGCTCGTCCAACTCACCGACCCCGTGCTACAGCCGTTACGGCGCGTGATTCCGGGCGTCGGCGGGATCGACGTCGCGGCAATCGTGGCGATGGTGCTTGTCAAGTTGATCGGCATCTGGCTCGTGCTGCTTGTGTCCGGCATGCCGTACACACCGGTCGCACTGCTCGCCGCAACGGTCTATCAGCTCGTTGACCTAGTATTGCTCACCTACATCGTCACGATCGTCATTCAGGCGTTAATCAGTTGGATCAATCCCGGCGTCCATAACCCGGTCATGTCGCTACTCCACCAGCTCAATGCGCCATTGTTGCGTCCGGCGCGGCGGATAATCCCCCCGTTCGGCGGCCTGGACCTCTCCCCATTGTTCGTGCTCATCGCACTTCAATTCTGCCGTTTGTTGCTGCAACGGCTGTTTTAGTATAAAAATCGTGCAACCGCCGTATTCGTCCGCGTGCGGCAAATTGAAAAACCCAGTAACCCAGGAGGAACTTCCGCATGGCCGGAAAGAAGAAAACCGCGAAGAAAGCCGCACCAGCAGCAAAGGCGCCAACGAAATCTGAAATCTACAGCCACATCGCATCGCAGACCGATCTGACGAAAAAAGACATCGCTGCCGTTTTCGATTCGCTCAGCGGATTGATCAAGAAGAATGTCGGCAAGCGTGGTCCGGGCGTGTTCACGGTACCGGGTCTGATGAAAATCACGATTCGCACGCGTCCTGCAACGCCAGCGCGCAAGGGCATCAATCCGTTCACCGGTGAGCCGACGACGTTCAAGGCCAAGCCGGCGCGCCGCGTGGTCAAGGTCACTGCACTGAAGGGCCTGAAAGAAATGGCCTGATCGGAAACTTCCGATTTGTGCGAACGAGGCCAGGGCCGAAAGGTTCTGGCCTTTTTTTTACGGTAAATTACGGTGTTTTCGCGCGTTCCTTCGCTTTGATGAACGCGACTTGCGGCAGGTAGAGCAGGTCTGCGACTTTGCGCACTAGGTGTTCCTCATGCGCATCCACGCGTCCGTCCGCGAACGCGACGCGCCACAACATCTCCACGACCGTTGTCTTCTGTGCGATGTCGAAGCGGTCATGAATCAGACGGGTAAATTCGTGCAACGACACCGATTGGTCGGCGCGGTCGTTCGCGAGTGAAACGAGGTTCGACACCGCCTCATCGTCGAGTGAGAAATGGCGCGCGAGTAGCGCACGAATTTCCGCTTCATCAAGTGTGTCGGAGACGAGGTCTGCACGCTGCATTTCGACGAGCAGTGCAGCGGTCGCAAGTTCGACCGCATCGACACCGGCGTCAGCGGTCTCAACTGTGTCGAAGCGACCCTCAAAATACCGTTTCAAGACATCAAGCATCGGTGAGAAAATCCTCCACAATCTTGCGCAAATCGGTCAGATGCCCGTGGAAAAAATGGCCGACGCCGGGCAGTCGCTGAAACTGCGGCGACGGCTTCGCCGCGCTCGCCCACGCTTGGACGTCCGCACAGTCAACGATGTCGTCAGCGTCCCCCTGGACCACGAGAATCGGACAATCCGGGAGCGCCTGATTGAACGCGAACCGCTGCACGGGCGGGGCAATCAGAATCAGTCCAGCGCACGGTCTGCGCGTTGCGGCGCGCAAGGCGACAAAGCTGCCGAAGCTGAAACCCGCTAGCCACAGCGGTCGCTTACCGTAGCGTTCGCGCAGGTGGTCAGCCACAGCGAGCGCGTCGTCCACTTCACCCTCGCCGGCGTCATAGACGCCCGCGCTGTGGCCAACGCCCCGGAAATTGAAACGGATGGCCGGAATAGCGTGCTTTGCGAAGCTGCGCGCGAGCGTGTGCACGACTTTGTTGTTCATCGTTCCGTCGTGGAGCGGGTGTGGGTGGCAGACCACCGCGACGGCCTCAGGCGGTGCATCGCCTGCGGGTTCAGTCAGCACAGCCTCGATATCACCGGCCGGCCCAGCGAGTGTGAGGTGGGAGTCGACCGGCGCCGCCATCGTCAGGCGTCCTTACGTTCGATCAGCTCGATTTTGTAGCCATCGGGATCCTCGACGAATGCAATCACCGTCGTGCCGTGTTTCATCGGGCCCGCCTCCCTCACGACGCGTCCGCCACGCGCGCGAATGCGTTCACACGCCGCGGCGGCGTCATCGACGGCGAGCGCGATGTGACCAAACCCATTGCCGAGCTCGTAGTTCGCCGTATCCCAGTTATGGGTGAGCTCGATGACCGCACTGCTCGCCTCGTCGCCGTAACCGACGAACGCCAGCGTGAAGCGGCCCTCAGGGTATTCATGGCGCCGAATCAGGTGCATTCCGAGCACATCTATGTAAAAAGCGAGAGACGAATCGAGGTCGCCGACTCGTATCATGGTGTGAAGTATTCGCATGGTAGGCTGATTATAGTGCGTTACATCTTGCTCGTTCTGTCGTTGCTCGTTGGTGCGGCCGCGCACGCCGATGCGTACGACCAGTCTTGGTCCATCTACACCGGCAAATACACCGCCGATCCATTGCCGGATCATATCCTGCTGTTGCAACCCATTACGTTCGAAGACGCGTGGATCACGGTTGTTAATTACGGCCGCACCCTCTCGCGTCCGACCCCTTCGCGACGCTGGGAGGCCGAAGTCCAACTCGGCCTTCACCATAGTGGGGTGCAAGACCATCTCGAAACGAACGTCGCGGTACTGCACCGGTGGTCTGACTGGCCATGGGACGGCCTGATACACACCAGCTTCGCAATCGGCTCTGGCCTATCGTACGCGGCGGAAGTGCCCTACCTCGAGCGCACCGGAAAACCCGGCCCTGACGCGACGAATCTGCTGTTGTATCTGGCGCTGGAGTTTGAAGCGGTGCCGGCCACCGCCGAGAACTGGAGCATTTTTGGACGCATCCACCATCGGTCCGGCGTTTTTGGAACGTTCAACGGCGTGCATGGCGGTTCCGACCACATCGGTATCGGCGTCCGCTGGTACCTCCCGAACTGATTACGGATCGACGCGCCGGGGCGTGTCAGCAGGCAACGTGAACCGGACCACTTCCGTTGCATCGCGGGACACACGGTTCCCGTCATCGTCTACACCGGGCTCCCACTGCCGCGCGCGCACCTGGTCAACCGCTTGTCGCTCGTAATAGCCTGCAGGCACTGCGCCGAACACGCGGACGTCTGAGGCACTGCCGTCCGGCAAGACCGTGAACCGCACCTGCACGAAGCCGTCGATGTCTTCTCGCGTGAAAACCACGGGCGGCGGCGCCGGCAGGCGCGCGACCGGCTCACCGTCGACCGGTTCGGGCAGATCGCCACGGGTTTCTCGGACCCATTCCGCGATATCAACGCTGTGGTGGGTGGGCAGCGGCGCGACCTCAATCCCCTTGCGCAGCGACGCCTTGTTCGGTGGGTCGTCGAAAAAACTGAGCCCAATCACCAGCATCGCGACCGTAATCAGCAGGCCGCCGGCCATTGCCACTAAAAATCTCATCTCTCACCCTCTCCGTATTTCTCCGGCTGCCCGGTTCAAGCACATCCAGTACACTGAGCGCCGTGGAATTGCTGGACACCTACCCGTGGGTGCTGCCTGTCGCGATTTTCTTCGCGCGCATCATCGACGTTTCTCTTGGGACCTTCCGGACCATTGTCGTATTCCGTGGTTACCGTGCGCTCGCAGCGGGTATCGGCTTCATCGAGCTCATCATTTGGACGCTCGCATCCGCACAAGTGCTCGGTAACCTCGACAAATGGTACCTCGTCATCGCCTACGCTGGCGGCTTCGGTACGGGAAACTACGTCGGCATCTGGCTTGAATCAAAACTCGCCATGGGCAGCGAGATGGTGCGTGCCGTCTCGTTCCGCGGCAGTGGTCACCTCGCCGAAACCCTGCGCGCCAACGGCTTCCGCGCCATCGAACTCGCCGGTAGCGCCGGCCCCGGCCAGCCCTGCGAAGTCGTTCTGATCGTCACCAAGCGCCGTAAGATCCGTCGCCTGCTCGCGCTGATCACCCAGTCCGACCCCGACGCCGTTTATTCGCTAACGGATGTGAAGCAGGCGTACGAGGGGCCCGCAGAACTGCTCCAAGGCCGCCAGCTGTTCAATTCGGGCTGGCGCGTGCTCGGCAAGCGAAAATGACCCACTAGTCGCGCTCGAAGGTGAGCGCCACCGAGTTGATACAGTAACGGAGCCCCGTCGGTTGCGGGCCATCGTCGAAGACGTGCCCGAGATGGGCATCGCACGCCGCGCAGCGCACTTCGGTGCGCACCATCCCGTGGCTCATATCTTTGAGTTCAACGACACGATCCCCCGCCAGCGTTGAGAAAAAGCTCGGCCAGCCACAGTGCGCGTCGAACTTCGACTCGGCGCGGAACAGTTCATTGCCGCAGCAGACGCACCGGTAGACGCCGGACTCACGGTGATCGACGTAAGCGCCGCTGAACGGCCGCTCCGTGCCGCCCTCGCGCGTAACGCGATACGCCTCCGGCGACAATTTCGCGCGCCACTCCGCATCGTCATTCATTCGCCCACCTCCAGCAGTTCAACCTCGAATACCAGTGTCGAGTTAAGCGGCACCGTCGCAACACCCCGCGCGCCGTAGGCATAGTCCGGCGGGATATACAGCACGCGCACCCCGCCGACGCGCATGCCCGCGATACCCTCGTCCCATCCACGGATGACGCGTGCGGCGCCAAGCGGGAACTCGAACGGCCGCCCGCGTCCGTGCGACGAATCGAATCGTTCGCCGCGCCGGTCGTCCGCATCCGCGTCATACAGCCACCCGGTGTAGTGCACGACGACGACCTTACCGGCCTCCGCGACCGCGCCGTCCCCAATGACTTCGTCAACGACCATCAAATCCTGCACCGGACCCTGCGGCAACGAGGACTCGCAGCCCGCGAGCCACACCGCCACCACGACGAACACACCCAACACCGACCTCATGGTTTTCGTTCCATCAGCAAATAGATTTCGTCACCAAACTCGGAGCGGTCGTCGTTGGCGGCGTTCACCGCGCCAGCGAATATCACAGCGCTAGGTCGGTCGGGTGCACGCCAGAAAAACCGCCAGCGATGGTTCGACGCGTCCGTATGACCCAAATATTGAATCCCTTCGTGTTCGACAACGCGCGTCGATTCGTCCGCGCTCGACAGCGTACCCACCTGCGCACCGCGATCGTCGCGCACCGCGAGTTGGAACCCGGCGCCGAGGGACTCGGCCGCGACTTCCAGCATCAATTCATACGTCGCACCTGCGGTGATTTTCGATGGGATACCGAGTACGCGTACGGGCCCACCGGGCTCGCGTGCGGGTCCATCGAAATGACAGGCGTGGCAACTTGGCTCGCCGAACGCACCGGTATGCGCAGGCGGCGCACCGTGGGGATTCGCGTTCGCCGCGGCGCAGACGACAAGCGCGCACACGGCCAGACCGCGTATCACGGCAGTCGGGCGCGACCGATCATGTTCGTGTCGGTGCCGAACCAAAGCGTGTTGGTGGGCTCGTGATACACCGCGTGGCGCACCGTCCCGCCGCCGCTCGGCACGATGCCGCTCGCGAAAAACTCGCCGGCGGATGGATCGAAGCCGACGAGACGGTTCGGGGATGCGCCCGTTTCGAACGCCCAGATCCTTCCTTTCGCGTCGGCAGCCATCGCATAGGGACGCGAATCTTCACCGCCCGGCAGCATCCATTCGTCGAACGATTCAGCGTCCGGATCGAATCGACCGAGGCGCCCCTCCGCCCAGTCGACGTACCAAATGCCGGTATCGGTCGCGGCAATGCGACGCGTGCGCGCATCGGCGCGTGGCGAGTCGATTTCGATGAGTTCGTGGGTCGCGGGGTCGACGGTCGCGAGCTTGTTGGTGCCGAGTAGATTCAGCCACGGCCGGTCGTCCTGGTCGACCACGATGCCGTAGGGGCGCGAGCGCGGCGTTGGCACCTCGATGAGCGAGACCTTTCGCGTCGCCCGGTCGAGGAAGCCGACGAGGTTTGCGCCCTGCAGGGTGAACCAAAGGTCGCCATCGCGGTTGAACGCCAGCGTGTGGGGATCCCGTGCACGGGGCTCCGGCATCTCGATACGCTCAATGTCGCCGGAGGCTGGGTCCATGCGCCCGATATGGGCGTCGCGGTTGCCCGCGTACCAGATGAACCCGTCTTCGTCGAGGACCAGGTTATGCGGTCCCGCGCCGTCCGGTAACGGATGCCGGCCGAATTCTCCGGACTCAGGTTCGAGCCAGCCGACGTAGTCGCCGGTCTGGCCGACGAACCATACTCGCCCGTCCTGAGCGACATACGGGTCGCGGGGACGGCTGTTCTCGAAAGGAACCCGCCACTCGTCGATGGCGACGTCTTGAAAATCAGTCGCGTCAACGACCGATGGAGTGACGGTGATGAGGAATGCGGCGAGCGCCGCGGAAACGCGTTTCATAGCGGACTCCGGTGCGACTATGAGATAATTCTACACCTTATGGATATCATTGAAATTTTGAATAAAATCCGCGCCGGTTCCGGCAAAGCTCGCACTGTTGGCCTCGCCGACGACGTGATTCGTCGGTTCGCAGCACGCGATCCCGCGCTGCTACGTGCAGCCGCGGCGGCACTCACGGCGCGCGACGCGATCGCGGCCGAATTCCCCGACCTGCTCGCGCTCGACGAGCCCGCCCAGATTGCCGCAATCCAAAAGGACCTCGTTAATTTTTACGCGGGGGACGCCGTGAATCCGTATGTCTCGCTCGCCGCTGCGGGTCCGTGGATTATCACGAGCTGCGGCGCGGTGCTGCACGACTCGGGCGGGTACGGAATGCTGGGATTCGGCCACGACCCAGAAGCGGTCACGGCGGCGATGTCTGGCTCGCAGGTCATGGCCAACGTGATGACCGCGAACGTTTCCCAACTGCGTCTGACGCGTGCGTTGCGCGCGGAAATCGGGCACACCCGAGGCGGGTGTCCGTTTGCGCGCTTCGTGTGCATGAACAGCGGTTCCGAGGCCGTGACCGTCGCCGCGCGTATTGCGGACGTCAACACGAAACTTCTGACCGACGCGGGCGGACGCCACGCCGGCAAGCCGGTGCGGTTACTCAGTCTGCGTGGCAGCTTCCACGGCCGTACCGACCGACCCGCGCGTTATTCGGATTCGACGCGCGATAGTTATACCAAGCACCTCGCGAGCTACCGTGACGACCGCACGCTACGCACGGTCGCGCCCAACAATGTCGCGGAGCTTGAGGCGGCGTTCGCCGCCGCCGACGCGGAGGGTGCGTTCATCGAAGCGTTTTTCCTGGAGCCCGTGATGGGCGAAGGGAATCCCGGCATCGGCATCACGCCCGAGTTCTACCGCGCCGCACGGCGGTTGACCGAGGCACACGGTGCCCTGCTGCTCGTCGATTCGATCCAAGCGGGTTTGCGCGCGACCGGCAACCTCTCGCTGGTCGACTACCCGGGCTTCGAGGAATGCGCGCCACCTGACATGGAGACGTACTCGAAGGCGTTGAACGCCGGCCAGTACCCGCTGTCCGTGCTCGCGATGACCGAGCGCACCGCTGCGCTTTACCGCACTGGTATTTACGGGAACACGATGACTGCAAACCCGCGCGCGCTCGATGTTGCGGTCGCGGTCCTCGAATCGGTGACGCCGGAGATTCGCGAGAACATCCGCGCGCGCGGCGCTGAATTCCTGGAGCGTTTCGCCGAACTCGCCGACCAACTCGGCGGACTCATCACGCGCGTACAGGGCACCGGCCTGCTGTTGTCGTGTGAGCTGTCCGACGAATTCCGCTGCTTCGGTGACAACAGCACTGAGGAGTGGTTACGCCTGAACGGAATCGGCGTTATTCATGGCGGCCGAAATTCGCTGCGGTTCACGCCCCACTTCGCGATTACGAGCGACGAAATCGCGCTGATTGTGGAGTCGGTCGGCGCGGCGTTGTTGAACGGGCCGCGCCAGAGCGGCCGCGCGGACCCGCAAGCCGCGGTGGTCAACCGCTGACGGTACGCCCGGCTCAGTGGTAGCCGGGAAGTTCCTTGACCGGTTCGTGGCGAATGCTCGATTTCCCACCCGGCGCAGACGGATCCAGATCGAGGTTCTGGTTCCAGTTCTCGCCTTGACGCATTTCACGCGGCCCCGGCATCGCATCGATGTACGCATCGAGGCTGACTTCAGGGAGTAGTCGTGCGACCGCATAGCGTGCGCGCTCTTTGATGGCCGGATCTCCAACGCGATTCCGCTGACCCCACTCAACGATGTAATCCGCGCCTGACACGCTGTCACCCTGCGGATTGTTCGTGACTGCAATGTCCCGCTCAACCCCAAATCGAGCACGCAGCATTACCGACTCGAACAGCATCGCGAGGTCCTCGCGCGTCGACGAGTAGTTATAGAACGCAGTTGCCGTATCCGCCTTGAAAAACCCCGCGACGTCCGCGGGTGTGTACCCACGCTGCGTTGCGGTCGCGGTGTCGCCGTGGAACCGAACGCGCGCGAGCCCGACCATGATGGCCGACTGGAGCGGCATCAACGACTCGAGGTCGTCGCTGACGCTCGGACGCGCCGTCGTGCGCCAGATCTCGACATTCGACGGCAGCCCGCGTTGCTGCTCGGGCGGGAAGAAGTCATTTGCGTGCGCGAGCTCGTGGTACAGCAACGCGCCGATATTCAGCAGGATGTCATCCATCGTGCGCGTCGCGCCGCTCGGCGTGCTACGGCTCGCATAGTTATTGTCCTTCACCCACCGCCACGGAATCGCGAACTGCAGGTCGCTGCCGAACCCGCTTCGATAATCTGGAATATCGGGGATGACGGCTTGCTCGGCCGGCGTCAGCCAAATGGTTTCCGGGTCCAAATAGATTGCGCCAGTACGCGTCCAATAGAACGACGGCCGTACGTCGCTGCTAATCACGACCGCCGTCACGGCGCGGAGCATGAGTCGCATGTCATCCGGCAGCGCTTCGAGCACTTCCCTGAATCGTGTACCCATCCACGGATGTGAAACCAGTACTCGGTTCATCACATCGTCGATCGTGGGGTCATCGGTCTCGTCCCCGAGCAGCGGCAAGTCGCCAAACGTGCACGATGCCGAGCGTGTATTCGAGAACACGCAATCGCGTAGCTTCGCCGCGTGCGGTGAAGTCGCGACCGCGGGTTGCGTCAGACCCATCGGGTGACGCACGACATCCATATCCGCGAACATCGGCGGATCGACAGGGGCTTGGTTGCCGCCACCATTCGAACCGGATCCGCTGCCGCCACAGGCGGACGCAAAAGTCAGAACGAGCGAGGCGAGTAGTGCGAGTCTGCGGTCCAAGGGGTCAACCTCCATGTGGTATGAATAAGTTTACTATGGGTGCGAGCGTGGACGCACTCAGCTAGAATCGTGCGCTATGCGACAAAATCGCCGGATTTTAGTCGTCATCGCCCTGGTAACCGGACTTACCGCCGGTTGCGCGGCGACGCCGCCGCGGGAAGCCGAGAACATCTGTGGGATTTTCGACGAGTACCCCGGTTGGTACGACGACGCACTCAAGTCCGAGCGCCGCTGGCAGACGCCCATCCCCGTTCAGATCGCCATCATCCGTCAGGAATCCGGTTTCCGGCATAACGTCAAACCGCCGCGCGACTGGTTCCTCGGATTCATTCCCCTTCCCCGCAGTTCCAGTGCGTACGGATATGCACAAGCGCAGGACCCGGCATGGTCGGATTATCGCGATGCGACCGGTCGCCGCTGGGCGCAACGCAGCAACATTGAAGACGCCCTCGATTTTGTCGGCTGGTACAACGATGTCAGCCACAAGCGGCTCGGCATCCCCAAGACGGACGCCGAACGCCTGTACCTCGCGTACCACGAAGGTCACGGCGGCTATTCGCGTGGCAGCTACCGTGGCAAGAGTGGGCTGCAAAGCATCGCGAAGCGCGTCGACCGCAACGCGCGCATCTACACCGAGCAATTAAAAAGCTGTGAGGACCGGTTCCGCTGCCGCCGTTTCTGGCAGATCTGGCCGTTCTGCCGCTGATGTGCGGCCGCTTCGTCAACCGCCACGCAAAGCCGCCGCGCTACAACATCGCTCCTGGCACGTCCTGTGATGTGGTGCGAGGCGGCGCGGCCGCCGCCCCCGAACCGATGCACTGGGGATTCGCGCCGCATTGGCTTCGCGACCTTTCGAAAGCGCAGATCAATGCACGCGCAGAGACGGCGATGGAAAAGCCGATGTTCCGCGACAGCTTCCGAAAATACCGCTGCCTCGTGCCCGCAGATGGCTGGTATGAGTGGGCCCGTGACGGCAATACGAAGCAGCCGTGGTTCTTCCAACTGGAAGGTGGGGTTCCATTCGCGTTTGCGGGCATCTGGACGCCGCCGCGTGAAACCGGCGCGCTCCCCACGTTTGCGATCTTGACCACGGCGCCGAATGAAATCGCGTCACGAATCCACCACCGTATGCCGGTGCTCCTGCGCGACCGCGACTGGGCGGAGTGGCTCGATGAGCATCCCCAGGGTCCTGGGCGGCTACAGTTCCTGTGCAGAACCTGGAATCACGCGCCAATCGAAGCATGGCCCGTATCCACCGCAGTGAACCGACCGCAGTTCGACGAACCGGCGTGTATCGAGCCGATCGCTTAACGCCGCAACGGTTTCAGGCGCTTTAACAATCCAAGCAAGGCCTTTTGGCCGTCCCGATCCATTTGCGCGTACCGGTCGAGCAGTTCCCGTTCCTCAGCGCTGAGCGCATTCCGGTAACCCGCACGCGCATCCGCGGTGCGGGGATCCGCCGCACCGCCACCGCCCGTCGCCAGCCACTCGACCGAGACACCAAGCACCGTCGCGAGACGCTGCAAGCGTGAGCCACGCGGTGCAGTACCGCCCGGTTGCTCCCACTGGCTGCACGCGCTACGCGTAACGCGCATCAATTCTGCGAGGTGTGACTGCGAAAAGCCTGCGTCGAGGCGGGCTTTGCGAATGCGGGCGGCGATGCTCATCGCGGACCAGTTTAAAAACGGTCCGCAAACGGGGACAGGGCAGATTCACTTACCCTTGTTCGTCAAGATTGTCTGTACAGATTATTGCTGGTAACCGTCGACGACCTCGAACGTAATCTCATCTCCGTCTCGCTCGTAGGCGAGCAGCATGTGACACATCACATGCCCATCTTCGCAGGCGGCGTAAACGTAGCGGTCCGACAACACCTGTACCGAATCCTCGAGAAAATAAAACACGCCGCCAACCGGTGCCTCAAAGGGAATCAGGTCGGGACGGCGCAGTAGGGCGACCGCGAGCGCTTGTGTTTCCGCATCCGGCCCTTGTTCGCGGGACCCAACCTGCGACGCGAGTTGCTGCAGCTGTTCAATGAGGCGCTGCTCACGCATCTGAGCGTCGGCCGCCTGCTCGCGTGCGAGATCGACTTGCGTCGATAACCAGCCGGCATAGGCGCCGACAATGACCGCAACAGCGACCCACACGAGTGATGAACCTGCTATCCCTCTAGCCACAGGAACTCCCAATATTCTGGCTTAGACAGACCAAAGCATAGCATCAGAAACGCCAAGTCGCCCGCAGGTAGAAGTCTTCGAATCGCCGCGGATGCAGCGCCGGGAACGGTAACTCGATTTCGGCGCGACGACGGATGCGTGCGTCGATTGCCCAAGCCGCGTTGAGACGCCAAAGCCATCGCGCTTCGAGCGCCCACTGGTTTGGACTGTAATCGGGGGAGATCAGCCAGCCGTCGGCGACACGCCCATACACGATTCCCACGTCATGCGAGGGCGCCAAATTCATCACGTTCAGCGACGCTTGCCATGCGAATCGGAGCGTCTCGTCGTTGCCGGAGCCAAGGATGGTTTGTCGCGGCGTGTTGCGCGCATAACCCGCCTCTCCCGCGACGAGCAAGCGTGTATCGGCCTGTCCAATCGGCCACGCCGCCGCGGTCTTCACCGTTACCGCGAGGTAGTCGTCGCGCACGACACTGCCCGGTCCGAAGGGCCGCAACGCTTCCGGCAACCAGGTGACCGTGACCATGCGCTGCACGATAGGACCTGCCGGTGCGTTGGCCGCGACTGCAGCAAATACGCCGACACGGCTCTCGCTCGCCGTGAAAGCAAGCGGACGGCGCAGGGTATTCGAGGAGCCGTCCGAATCGTTGTACTGAAGAATCAAGTGGGCTGCCCACGCACCCGCGTGGCGCTCGAGCCACACACCATCGGTCCACGTCACATCGAAACTCGGACTGTCCAAGCGGTCGAGGGACTTTTTCGCGACGCCCTCAAGCTCGAATGCGGTTTGGAACCGGCCGACGCGGACCCGCCATGGGCTGCCCGTAGGTGAATACAGGGCGTGCAGTGTGTCGAGCGTGGCTTGGCCGTCCGCGAGCCCCGACGGGCTGGGTGCCGCCATGGCGAGTTCGAACGACAAGTCGCGTTGCTCGGTGTCGAAGCGACCCGCCGCCCGGCCGACAATCGACCAATTTGAGCCGATGCGCACCTGCGCACCGGCGCGGGCACGCGTGCGCCAACTGAGCTCGTCGAATTCCTCGCCCGTGCGCGCACGGGTCTCGCTACCAAGTGCGCCACTGCGAATGTCACCGGACAGTGTCCAGCGATCGGTCGCGTAGGCAGGGGTGGTGGAGACGGCGCAGGCGAGCACGATGAACGCGGCTTTCATGGCGCGTAAGATAGCGGAATCATGGACCTCGCGAAAATCCCAAGCGGCCGTAACCCGCCCTTCGAAATCAACGCAGTCATCGAAATCCCGCTGGGTGGGCTGCCGATCAAGTACGAACTCGACAAAGCGTCGGGTGCGCTCTGGGTCGACCGTTTCCTGCACACCGCCATGTTCTACCCGGGAAACTACGGCTTCATTCCGCACACATTGTCTGCGGACGGCGACCCGTGCGATGTTCTCGTGATTAGCCAAGTGCCAGTCGTTCCGGGCGCCGTAATCCGGTGTCGACCG
>CAYODZ010000077.1:0-26232 GCA_964402835.1 uncultured Gammaproteobacteria bacterium
CCGGGTCGCGCTCCACGACGCGATGCGCGCGATCGGCGAGTGGTGCGACGCGCGGGACCTGGCCCCGCACTTCTTCCACGGCCACGGCGGCAGCGTGGGCAGGGGCGGCGGGCGGTTCGAGGACCTGGCCGCCACCTGGCCGCCGGCGGCCCGCTCGCCCTACAAGTACACGGTGCAGGGCGAGATGGTGGAGCGCACCTTCGCCTCGCCGGAGATCCTCCGCCGCGGGGTCGAGAAGGTGGCCGAGGTGCAGGCGGATCCGCCCCCCTACCAGCCCGTCGGCCCGCTCGCCCGCGAGCTGGCGGCCGCGTCCCGCGAGGCGTTCGAGGCGACGGTCGCCGACGAGGGGTTCCGCGAGCTCCTCGCCCGGGCGACCCCGTACGCGCGGCTCCAGGCGCTGACGATCGGCTCCCGCCCCGTCAGCCGCGCGGGCGGCGGGTTCGAGGAGCTGAGGGCGATCCCGTGGGTCCTCTGCTGGACCCAGACCCGGCTCCTGCTGCACTCCTGGCTCGGCGCCGGCGCGGCCTGGCGGGACGTCCGCGAGGGGCCGGACATCGAGGCGCGGCTGGCCGAGGCCCGCGAGGAGGACCCCCTCTTCCGCTCGTACGCCCGGCTGTTGTCGTTCACCCTGGCCAAGACCGAGCTCGACCTGTGGGAGCGCTACCGGCAGGCCCTGGCGCCCGGGATCGCGGAGGACCTGGCGGCTGGTATCGCCGCTGGCTTCGAAGCGGTCACGGACCTGGCGCTATCCGCCACGGGCGCGGACACGCTCCTCCCCGACCGCCCCTGGCTCGAGGAGTCGATCCGCTACCGCGCGCCCATGATCCACCCGCTGAACCTGCTCCAGATCGAGTTGCTGGCGAAGCCGGAGTGGAGTGAGGCGGAGGTGGGGCTGTTCAGGGAGACGGTGACGGGGGTGGCTGCGGGGATGCTGACCACGGGGTGATGGCTATCCGCTCACCTTCGGTCTACTTGGACCGTATAACACTCTGCGTTATACCGCTCGAAACGGGAAACCCCTCGTTCTTCCGGGCCTGTAGGGGTCGCGACTCCTCGATGCGGACCCCAGCCAAGCGGTCAAGGTGGGGCTATCGAGGAAAGAGCGCCAGAAACTTCCCGCTTGGGCGCATCAACACTTGTCCGAACATCTTAACCCGCGCTCCCGTCCAAACCGGGTACCCGTTCAGGCGCCGCCGAGCTTCAGCACACACCAGGCAACGATCGCACTACTTCCAAGGCAACCGCTCCGCTCTGACACTCTATCCCTTATAAGAATCGGGTTGTTCACAACGAAATCATCGATGTCGAAAGCATCCACCTGTGAAAGGACTTCTCTCTGGGCTTGCTCGCGCCTCAGAGAATGAATCTTTAGGGGCCCGAGAGTCGGGAAGAAGAGTGTCCTGACAAATTCCTCGACCAACTCCAGTATTCTTTGGCTACCGCGAGCGCTTTCGTCACATAAAACCAGGTCCTCCAGAACCAGCTTTAGCGTCCAGTAGGTCGTGGCGAACCGAAGGAATGACGGGCCAGCTTCGGGATAGTTTTCATTTAAAGATTTTCCAAATCGTTCTTTGATGCGAGCGGGAGGGACGAAGGGCTCACCTTCAGCTGCTATCAGGAAGAAGCCTTTCAATGCAAACTCCCCAAGCTCCGCGACCCGCTCGCCCGAGATTGCGGAAGACGATAACGATATGCCTCCGTCGGGCAGCACAACTATGTCTGCGTGTACTTCGAAGACACCTCGTTCTTCCTCTGTAACCTCCGCCCCTCCTCGTTCCAGGAGCGTCATTACTACCTTAGTGGCATTCTGAGCACCCATAGTTTAGAACTCCTATGAAAGCGGCCACCCATGCTTGGTGCTCTGCACAACATATTCTTGTTCAATCGCTAGGTGAAGTCGAGAGAGCGCTTCTGGAGGGGGTGGGCCATTCTCCACGCAGAACACATTTAGTACAAGTAGCTTGAGTTGTTCTGCCTCTGATGTAGATCGGCATGTGGCAACGAAACTGCTCCACGCCTGTTGTCGGCGGGATTCGGAGTACGGATATCTCGTTTCCAGAACTCTACCGAGAGCAGCCTCATGATTCAAACCCATTTTTCTGCTTGAAAAGTAGACGTGCATGTTCGCTCGTGCAAGCCCTACTGTAGCACCCCTTACGTTGAACCAGAACCATCCGAGGAAAAACACTATAGACAGAAAGATGGATACCCAGAGCGGCATAACGAGGTTAAGTGCATAAATAATCACCAGCGTGATAAGGATCATGAAGAGTGCACCCATAAACCCTCCCTTCAGGGGAATGCAGATGTGTCCCTCTTGCTGCCCGCCATAACAGATCTCGAGCGATACCAAAAGATCTGTTCGATCATTCGGCCTACTTACTCCGCAGGTAACTTCGAACGAAACCGGCAGCTTTCTGGATTATATACAGGTAGAGGCCAAGCAACGCAGTAATTATGGGGGACCCGTCAGGAGCCAGGGCTATCGTTCCTGAATCGTGAGTATATAGGCGCCCCGCTCCCCAGCGTCATAGCTCGTTACCCCTATGTACCACGTTCCGGATTGATCAATTTCAATCTCCATGCCGGCGTTGAGCCCACTGTCATCGAAGTCATCGTTCGTCACCACCTCCTCCGAGGGCTTCACCAGGATCAGAAACGGATCAAAGTCCTCGGACCGCAGCCGTAGGCTAAGATGGTCACCCACTTTCAGGATTAAAGGGTAAGCGTCAAACTTGCTCCCGTCGTCCAGCGTCTCGTCCGAATCAGATAGGTCGCCGCGCTCTATCCGCTGAATTGGAAGCGATGTGCTCTGGCTTGGTCCTGTCCGATGGTCTGAGGTGGCAAGCAAAGCTGTAACGTAATCCGACGGAATCGCGAAGTTCAGATTCTGACCCTCTTCAAGCGTAGCCACTACCACGCCCACGGCTTTACCATCGGCTCTAATCAAGGGTCCTCCACTGGAGCCCGGTGATATAGGCGCAGATATCTGAAGGTAGTCAACACCGGAGATCCTCCTATTGGCGCTCAGAATTCCATTCGAGACCGTATTTCGCAGACCGAGAGGGCTGCCGAGGGCAAACACCTCGTCGCCGACCCCGAGGCCTTCACTGGACGCCAACTCCAAAAAGTGCATGCCGCTTCGAGGGATGGAAATCAGCGCCAAGTCCAGCTCATTATGTGCGGCTACAAGGGTCGCTGGAACGGGCAATGCTGCCCCGGTCATTTCCACGCGAATGACATCCGCACCTTCAATCACGTGCTGATTGGTCACGATGAGGCCGTCCGGCCGAACGAAGAAGCCGCTTCCCCGACTGAGTCCATCTTTCGTCATGGCCTCAATGAACACAACTGTCCTCAAGGCGTCGGAGATGGCATTGCGACCGACCCCGGAGTCTGCAAGTCCTACCGGGGTCAGACTCGAGACGGCCGGATTGTGCGGTTGCTGCTCGCTCAATGGTGACGACGGAGGTCCATCATCTGAGTTGGTGCTGGAAACGTTGGTTATTGAGGCGTACACCCCCAGCGCAACGATGACTCCAACGCCTGCCAGCAGCGCCACTCGACCAGAGCGTCGTCTTCTCTTCCCCCGGGGCGGTGGGGGATCAATGGTATTGGTGGTGTGCGTGAGCTCCACGCCGCGGACCGGTCGCCAATCAGCAAACTCGGGCCGCCAAAGCCAGCCCTCTGCCGCGATTCCACCCTCTCGCATTACCTGCGTGATGCGGGCATGTGTGTAGATTTTGATCGCACCCTGAGGATCCGCATAGGCCCAGTACTCTGATAGCGGCTCATTCATATCAGGCTGACCCGGCGGCAAGAAGTGCCAACAACACCACCGAAAGCGCCAAGATTGACATTACCCTTCCTATACCCACTTTTCCATGAACAACTACAAATCGACCCTCATCCCAGCTAGTGGCTCCGTTCTTGACCAACTTGGAATGCCCAATGCCCATAGTGACCAAACTGACTAATGGCATACCGAAGCCCATACCTGCGGCCCACACGTGGAGCGCGCGTCGAAACGCAGCCCATGGACCTGGCTTCTGTCCACTCATCGAGCGGATGCGGATATTGAGCAATATTTTCCCAGGGGTTGTTCCAAACAATGCCACCGATATGCCCTCGAAGGGAACCCACATACCCAAGAGGACCATTCCAACCATGAGATCGTTGTCTTGGGCTGTAAACTCTGGCCGAAACACCAACAGAGTAGCCCCACCGATCGTGGCCGCGAAAAGCCAAATATCCAGAATGCGTGCAAACCACCTACGCCCGGGATAATTCTCACTGGATACGACGTCAACGGGTGCTTCGAATTCAGGCCCAACAGAGACTCGATAGTTCTCCTTCATGATCGGAGGGATATCACCCAGCTTTATATGATGCGCCCTCGTCCTGGATCGAGCTCTCGTCCCCGGCCCGATTATGCTGGGCGCCGTCGTATGACCCGCCATCAACGGCTGAGGGGACGCTCCAGCATATCGTTCATTTGGATGCCCAGGCGGGATCAGTCGTCGGATCTCGTGGACATCCTGAGCTGAAACCCATTGCGTTCCATTCACTCCCCATACCAGCACATCTCGCGGGAGGCGACCATTCGCGATGAGTTCAACGAGGAGACTTACCTCGAGAGGACCCCGGGCTTGGCCATCCTGATGATAGTGCCAGAGACTCATCGAGGTCCGGCTGCTCCCTCCCGAAACCACCACGGCATTGACAGGCTCCTACTGCAAATCAAAGAGAATGTCCGTCAAGCGCCTGTCGAGTTCGTCGACGGCCGCCTCGTCATTCGCTGCCAGAGCAGCTCGCAGCTCAGTCAGCAAAGCCTCCACTCGTTTCTTATCCGCACCCTCAAGCGAATCCAGCTGTCGTTCGCCCGCGTTGATGATCGGTTCAACTTTGCTGATGAACTTTGATTTTCTCCATTGGTCCTCGAGCTCAGCGGCGGCACGCTCCTTCTCCTCGCTTGACAAGTACCCGGGTCCCCGGTCAACATGAAATTCCACCGACTCTCCGGTGCTCTGGACATCCGCTTGGATGGTCAGCAGGGCATTCCGATCAAGCTTGAAGGTTACGTCAACGCCCTCGACGCCGGCCGGGCTTGGCGGGATACCCGACAGCGTGAACTGCCCGAGTAGACTGTTTTTAGTGACGTCCATCTCCTCGCCTTCGTAAACTCGAATAATGACGCTCGTCTGGTCATCATGGGTCGTGGTGTAGGTCATCTTTCGCTCGGCAGGAATGGTGGTTTGCCTTTGGATATGTACTGACATTCGGTCGGGGAGCCACATGCCTGATTCGTACTGAACAATCGCCATCCCCAGGCTGTGAGGCGTTATGTCCGTCACAATCATCATGTCATAGCCCGTGGCGGCCCTGCCTTCCTTAATGAGTGCTGCTTGAATCGCGGCGCCAAGAGCGACAGCCTCATCCGGGGGGACGTGCTCGGGAAGCCGTCGGCCACCAAAGAGCTCACTTACAAAGTCCCGGACGGCTGGAATCCTGGTGGATCCGCCAACCAGTATGATTTCATCTATGTCGGACTTCTGAAGCTTGGCATCGCGGAGTGCTTTTTCAATCGCCTCTCCGGTCTTGTGAATCAGATCCTTAGTCGCAATTTCGAACTCTCGTCGTCCAAGGATCATGCGGAGTCCCTTGACGCTCTCCCCCAGGTATGGGATATCTATAGTTGCCGCCTCGGATGATGACAGGTCTACCTTGGCCTTCTCTGCAGCATCCTTAACTTCCATCGCACCCTTGAGACTCCCCTCGGTCGGGTCTGCACCGTGTTGCCGAACGATCTCCTTCTGTATAATGGCGATGATCCTATCGTCAAAGTCTTTTCCTCCAAGCCACCTGTCACCGGCCGACGCCTGAACTTCAAAAATACCATCAAACAGCTCCAGTACTGACACGTCGAACGTCCCGCCCCCCAAGTCAAACACAAGAACCCTCTGGTTATTCTCCAGTTGGTCCATGCCATAGGCGAGAGCAGCCGCCATTGGCTCATTGATCAAGCGCGTGACTCGGAGTCCAGCCATCTCAGCGGCATCTTTAGTGGCCTGCCTTTCAGGATTTCGGAATGCATGGGGCACCGTTATAACCGCTTCCAGAATGTCCTCCCCCAGGATCCGCTCGGCATTCTCTTTGAGATGGCGCAGAATCAAAGCACTGATCTTCGGAGGAGGAAATTCTTTACCGCCCAAGCTGATTCGGGCATCTGTTCCCATCTGCCTCTTAACCTCTGCAACCCGATCAAGAGATCTCTTAGCCTGGTTGCCCACCACGATCGTCTCGGCCGTGCCAAGAGCCACAATCGAAGGAAGAATTCCGTTGTTGCTGTCCCGGATGTCTCGGAGAAATTCGGGGCGACCCCTACGAAAAGCTGCTATCTCGGAAGTCGACGTGCCGAGGTCGATTCCTACAGAAACACTCATCCTTCACCTGCCTCCCTCTCAGCGGGCAATGACAACCTTCGCGGTCCGGCGCGTCTTCCCGGCAAACCTGAACCCCTGGCGGATGACTTCTGTGATCTCCCCCCGATCTTTCCCCGGAACATCCACTTCTTCCACCGATTCCATGTTGATCGAATCGAATGGGTCTCCAGTCACCGCAACCGGCTCCAGTCCAATCCGGGTACAGGCCCGCAACATCTCAGAGTAGAGCTTATGAAACTGAGAGGCGGCGTCCTGACCCAGCTCGCGCTGGGCCGCCGCTGCCGCCGACGCACCCAGGTCGGTCAATTCCATGAGAGTGGCGATTGCCAGCTCCAGGGTCGACTCCAGCTCCCCTATCTTCCTTCTTTCTTCTCGAAGGCTCTGCTCTACTGACTCAACGTGCTCCTGCAGAAACTGACCGATCGTCTGAATGCGATCCCCGGTCAACTCTACGCTTTGGCTCGTACGGAAATGAATTCGTCCGATTTTCTCAGCCACCCTCGTGATTTCTCGAAGCGACTCGTCTATGGACGGCCCTGAGGCGTCCGTCGGCTCACGCGGCGGCAACTCGATCGGCTTCAGACCATCCAAAATGTTTCCCCAGGTCATTGACTCTCTTCCTGGTTGGAGATGAGGGCCCCAATGTGGCTGTTGACGTACGCCGAGCCAGGGTGCGTTCTTGCTAAGATACCTGCCACAGTTTTGGCCTTCTCGGTTTCCCCTCTCTCCCGCAAGGACAGCGCCAAGAAGTACAATGCATCGTCGGCCCAGTACTCCCCGGGATCCAGCCCGACAGACGCCAGTGAGGCGTGCAGATTTCGCTCAGCCTCCTCAAATTCTCCGGCTTGGAATGCACGGTAGCCCCGTCGGTACCACAGGAGCCCCGCCCTTTCTCGAACCTGAAGTGGAATTAGTTCTTCAATGTCACCGTGCGAGCTTTCGGATAGCTCGTCGACCGAGATACGCTCATGGATCAAATTCGGTTCGCTTAACAGAAAGGCCCGAAGCAGATCCTCGGCGGGGGACTCTGCCTCGGTTCCCGCATCCGCCGTCTCCTGTGCCGCAGGGTCTCGCACCTCTGGGTTCTGTATACTGTTCCCATCCCTCAGACCGTATCCTATCGTTCCACCGATCAAGAGAAACACTACTGCCGCTACTCCAATCAACGCCGGTCGACCGGGGGGCTCCCTGCGCCCCGATTCGCCGTGCCCTGAATGACCGGATATGGCGTTCTCCAGTCTCTGGGCCGGTTGGAGCGGTACCTCGATCGCGCGCAAGGCTTCCAGTGCCCCCTCTGAGTCTCCCTCCCGGGCCAGCGCAAGAGCCGTGTTATAGCGATCAGCTGCGCGACATGCCTCCGGAGGAGCGGTTTCCCAGTAGTGCATGGCCGCCCGCCCGTCCCCGGAGAGAAAGTGAAGCCATCCAGCGAGTTGGCGGTATCGCACATCATGGCAGAGAGTTGTTGCAACACCGATCCGGGATAAGGCCTCTGGTAACCTCCCCTGGGAGGCGTGGCGCCAGGCCTCTGCATAGGCACGCTCCGCCGTCCCAGCAACGCCCAAGAAGGGAGAGACGTCTGTCTCACACGCGCCACAAGGACTGATGCTAGTCTTTCCGCCACAGGATGGGCATTTGATGACGATCATCTCGACAGGAACTCGACCACCTGATCGAAGTGATCGACCGGATGCAACGCCATGGAACGGCGCACCAGCAGAGGGACCCCAAGTAGGTCACTACTGTTGCGAGCCGGGTAGAAAACCCGCTCCACCCCTTTCAGGTGCGCGGCCGTGATCTTTCCCCTGATTCCACCGACGGGTCGAACATTGCCATTCAAATCGATCTCGCCTGTCAATGCGACTCTTTCCTCTATCATGAGTTCGCTGATGCCAGTATAAAGCACTGCTGCGATAGCGAGACCCGCAGACCCTCCGTCCTTCGCAACGGCAAAGCCAGGGAAGTGGAGGTGGACTTGAATTTTCTGAAGGGGCAAACATTTCCTCATCAGGAAACGGTGGGCCACCCGGGCAGATTCCTCCATGTTTCGCCCCACATTACCCGTGACGAGCAGTGTCGGAGTACCCTGGTCCAGCTGGATCTGGATTCTCAGCAGAGCTCCACCCCGCTCATGCCAAACCAGACCGGTTAGTCCTGGCCTCACTCGACCATCTGTTTCCCCCCCAAGCTCTTGCTGAAACTGCCCAGCGAGAGCGGCAATATGGCGGGGAGGATCCGAAGAGAGGATCTGCTTGCAAACACTGACAGCGTTGACTCTAGAGCCGGCGAGGAACTCTGTCCGAACCAGATCGAACCAACCGTTGTAATCTCTTGGGTCCAGTAATACGGCCCGGCGATACCGATGGCGGGCCTCCTCGAGATTCCCCCGGAGCTGAGCCAGGTCACCCAGACGATTCTCCACGGCCGATTGGTGTTTCTTAGAGCGACATCGGCCGAGGGCCGCTTCGGCCCCCCCGGGTTCATCGACCAGCAACAGCCAGTCCGCAAGTGCAATGGACGCAGTATCCTCATCCACGCGGTGAAGCCATTCCTGGAGAAGGTTTGGAGCCTCGCCATATCTTCCTTCTCTAAGAACATGGACCAGAGAAGGGGCGTCCTCCTGCGAGTCTCGAATCAGTTCCATTAGCTGCTCCGCGAAGTACGCACGTCGATCAGAGTAGAAAGTCTCCGGCGCCGCCTGCTCTGCGGACATACGCAACACTTGAGCAATGGTCGAGCGGCCCGCTTGTTCATACGCGACCGCGAGTATCGCGCGAGCCACACGATCACCGGTCTCTTCAGTCTCCAAAACGGAGATGGCAGCTTCGGGTGACCCCGCGTTCAATTCCAGTCGCGCCAGCAGAATCCTCGTTTGCACGTCCTGAGGATGAAATTCCAACTGCTTTCGAGCCGCTACGCGAGCTTCGTCCAGTCGCTCCTGAGCTATCAAGATCTCGAGTAAGAGCCGACGGGCGTCAGCATCGTGCGGCATTTCTACGAGCACACGCTTCGCTATCCTATCTGCTTCGCTGAGATCTCCTCTTCCCAGGCTTTCCCGTGCATCTTCAAGCCTCTGTCCCATCTACAGCCCTGAGCCTACAAGACTTGCGATGACGGCAAAAGCGACACACAGCACCACCGCGAGCAGACAGCTGGACCCCTGTTGCACGCTTAAGCTCGTCTCTCCTTTTTGCGAGTCGTAGTTGAACGCATTCCCGCATTGAGGGCAGTTGAAGCTTGCAGATTGATGGGGAGCTCTTGCTTCAAAGTAGCAGTGCGGGCAGCTGACCCATATGAACGCCGGCTCTCCTGATCCTCTGGCTATGATCTCGACGATACCATCAGGAACGACCTTTCCGACCTCAGGGTACCGACGCCGGATAAAGACGAGCTCATCTTTGAGGGTCCACCCCGCCGGACTCTGCTTGAGGGTGTTCGATTCTCTGATGAGCACAGTCACAGCATTTGAGGACCACTGCCCCTCCTCCTGTTCCGATTCCCACCAGTCAAAGTACGAGCGGATCAGCGTCGTGAGAGCGAACTTGAAACCCTCTCGTATCGCGGGATCGTCCCTCAGCTTCGCCATCTGCTCGATGGTGTCATGATTCGATCGAACAACCTTCGTGAGGCCCTCGATAGTTTCGTCGTCCGGGACCAATGCGTGACTTCTCTCGGCAATCGCCAGAGCCAGATCGAAGGCATTCAGTTCTAGCAGCTGATGAGCCACCGAGGCGAATCGATAGCCGACTCGCTCGCGCTGCCAATGTTCCGACAGGGACGCCTCGACCCGCTTCGCCAACTCACGGACCCCGTCCACGTCACCCTGCAGAACCTTTTGCGTAATTAATTCGAAGAAGAAGCTGAAATCGTCAAAGTCCACGACACCATCTGCGTGGATCGCGCGCTGGAGGATCTCCTCAGCTTCCTCGGGCCTCTCAAGATTGAAGACGGCGTTGGCTAAGCCCTCGATGGCATCACTGTCTTCAGGGTCCAGTTCCAAGGCCTGACGAAATGACGCCTCGGCAGCCTCATATTTCAAAAGCTTCCTTTCGGTCATTCCTCGGTGATTCCAATAGAGGGCGTTCCGGGGGATCGTCTTCGTAAGGGTCTCGAATTGTCGCAGGCCCTCCTCGTTTTGAGATGCGTAGATATAGGAGAGGCCAAGCAGGTTGCGAACGAAATGGGCCTGGGGACTTAGGACGAGAGCCTTCTTGAAGCATTCAATAGCGCGCTCGTAAGCCTCCTCTTCCAAAGCCTTCTGACCCTGCTTGATCGCCGCCGAGACGACGGGATTACTCATCGCATCGTAATCGGACCTGGCTTCCGGGTCGTAGAGTGTTTCGTAAGCTTCTCGGATGCGCTTGAATTCCTCGGGATACCGCTCGGGATTGTACTCGCGCACGGCCTTCCCGTAGGCGCGCTTGATCTCATCTCCGGACGCAGCGGGAGAAATTCCGAGTCGTTCATAATAGTCTGAGGAGTGGAGACTCAACCCGTTCCGCCTTGACTATATGTTGCTAAGGACTCCGACCTGGCCTGTCCCGTCAGAAATGGCATACCCGGCTGCAGGGGACACCGCCCGCATTGGACCTGGATATGCGATTATAACCCGCTTTTCCCGGCTGGGGTGCAACCCCTATCAACTGAAAGGGTGTAGGTCCCAGTATCGAGGCGGCCTGGTTTCTTCGCAATAGTAAAACGGGGCTCAGATGGGAAGACGGCAAGGGAGTGGCCGCGGGGATGCTGACCACGGGGTGAGGCTGGCGCCGGACTACTCCCAGTTCATGCTGATGTAGTTGACCGTCTCCTGCGGGTCCAGTGCCCGGGTCGTAGCTCCCAGCCTCACGTAGAACTTCCGCTCACCCTGTTCCTCCAGGAAGGCCGGCTGCATCCCGTTTTTGATGTCCACGACGCAAACCGGCGTGTCCTGGACCGTTTCAAACCGGATCCCGACGAAGCTGGAGAACTCAGCGCCGATATAGCGGGACAGCAGATTGGTGATCGTCTGGTCGAACTGATCGCTCGAGCCCTTGAATTGCTTCAGGTCGTTTTCCAGTCCGTATATGTCTCCCGTGTCCTCGACCCCGATCACCAGGGTACCGCCGCTCGAGTTCATGAAAGCGGCGATCGTCTTCAGAACGGAAAAGCGGAGCGCCTTGTTCACGCATTGCTCCACGACGTCCCACTGCAGCGTGCTCTTGAACTCGAGCGTCGCGCTCTCGCCGAGAGCGATCAGCTCTTCTACCGACCGCTCATGGACCACAGCCGGCTCCGTGATCAGTCCATCCATGAATTCATTGATCTTCTTCGCCATCAGAGCGCGGCGAGTCTGCAGGAACTGGTCGTAGCGATCCAGTTTCCACAGCTCCGGGTCCACCGGCACGAACTGCGCATCGAGCGCCCCGGGGAAGTTGCTCTTCACCGTTGGGAGATACTCCGCCGGCGGAGTGTTCGAGAGCGGGACATTGGAATCGGCCGTGAGATAAGCTCGGTTGGCGATTTCGTTTACGACCTTGATGTCGAGGTGGCTGTCGGAATTGAACTCGCCCTCATAGAGCAAGCTCTGTGGAAAGATGTGATGGTTGTGCAGCTGATACGCCCTGCCCTTCGGAGACTGGCCCAGAGGCACGCCGTTGAACCAATCCATGGCCCCATGAGCTTTCGAAACAATGTAGGCCATCCGGAACAGCGGGTGCTGGATGCCCCGCCCCTCGAAGTCGCTCGGCTTGACCTCGATTCGACCCCTCTGGTCGATGATTTGCTCCCGTAGCGCCTCCCATGGCGAAATCTCTCTGATGACCAGGGAAACGTCCTGCTCGAGCCGCTGATCCGTCTGGGCCGTATACCGACTCCAGGTATGAGCGGCGTAGATCCAGTGTATGGCGTTTCGGATCTCAGCTTCGTCTGAGAATTTCCCCCCGTGCACCGACAGGTACGTTATCCAAGGCATCAGGACGTTCGTCGTATTGAGATCCTCCGTCGAATGGATATAAGCCTTGGAAGGCAGGATCAGAGTCAGGTAGTCGAGAATGCGGTCGAGCTTTTTCCATCCGGCCTCGAGCTCCTCCCGGGACCGATCGTGGACGGCCGGAAATAGGGCATGGTTGGTGACCACGACGGTCAGAGCTCTCGTCATGAACGTGAGATCGAAGTAGAAGTTGCGGTGGCCCAACTCCTCGATCTTCTGCTTCATTCTGCGGCGGGCATCGGACCACTTGCCTGTGATGTGGGTCAGGGCAAGGTCTGCATCGGTCAGCTTCGTGCCCTGACTATTTACACGGTCAAATATGTCGATCGCCTCACCCAGAGTAGCGTGGGTGGGAACGAGTTGCTCCGGGAGGTCGATCTGCCTGACCTGCGTGAGGGAATTGACTCGCTCATTGAAGTGCCTGGCGATTGGGAAGGGGTCCTCTTCCTTCGCCACCTGGGTAGCGATCTTAAAGACGTCAGGGGATTCCTTGAAGATGTCGATCACCCGCAGCCAGACAGGGTTATCGGCCATCTTCGAGGATTGATAGTACTGGAAGTCCCCGGACTCGATATTGTAGAACAGGTCCCGGGGGTCCGTCTCCAGATCGTTCTCGGTATAGTAGGGAGGAATCTGCCCGGTGAGCAGCAGATACAGGGTGGTCAGACGCTGCTGGCCGTCCAGGAGAACCTGGACGGTCCCCACAGACTCAGAGGGAGTGTTGTAGTTCTTGAGATCGGGAGGCTCGCTGGTCTTCCACAGCAGGAGGCTCCCGACCGGGTATCCCTTGATCAGGGATACCAGCAGCTGCTTGGCCTGCTCCTTCGTCCAGACGTACTCCCGCTGGAACTCCGGTAGGACCAGGTCGCGATTCCGAATGTCGTCGAGTAGTTCGTTGACCTTCATAGACGAACTTCTCCCGCGGCGTGATGGAGTTCACGTGACCCTGGTGAGGTTCGAGCGCTCGCAGTATACGAGGATGATGATTTCATCGCGAGCCTCCCAGAGGGCTGGGATTGCCGGTGGCCTCTCGGGAAGTGCGATATACCGCGTCCCCATGATCTACCCGCCATCAGGCGACCGGGGTTTCATACCGCACTCGAGCACCTCTCCACGGTTCGGCGGATGAGATTCCCGGCCCGTCCTCCGCGCGAATCGGCCATACGAAGAAGTCGTTTCCGGGTGGTCAGCCCCCGATCCAGCGCCTGCCTGATCGCGAATTCGACGTGTTCGGGGGATACTCCAGCTTCGGCAGCATCGGCGATCGATCTCTCCGGGGTGGTCACCCGCAGGCCATCCCGCGTGACGACGTCCTCTTCAGGGAGGTCCGTCGTGGTGTGAACGGTGACGCCGAAGGGGCCCCGATATCCCCTCCTGGATCTGGGCACGAGGACGTGGGTGGAGCCGGGAATGATGTCGGTCAGACCGTGCAGGTCCAGGGCGCTCTCGTGCGACACCACCGCGCTGTCTCCTCCCGAGGCCAGCCAGCCGACCATGACCTCCTCGCGTGGCGAGGAAGGATAGTCCGGCAGACGATAGAGCCCTCTGCGCATCCTCTTGAGAGACCCGGACGAGACCCGGTGAGAAAGCAGATCCCAGGAGAAGCCACATGCGCGGGCCTGCTCCGCGGTGAAGTAGCCCATCTGCTGGGAAGCGACCTCGACCAGACCGCGCCAGTTCGGCTTGTCAGTCATACCTTGAATGATATTCAAGGTATTTATGACATGCAATAGGGGGAGGCCATCCCAGATCGGGAGCAAGATAAGGTTCAGGCTCGAAGCTTATTTCTCGCTTCGGCGAAGATAAGCCAAGGAACGGTAACACTGACTGGCTCTGTCCCCTGCCGCATATTATCTAAAGGTAATAATTCAGGAGGACCCTGTGGACACGAAGGATCTGCGCGAGAAATGGATGGAGGACCCGGAGTACCGGCGGGCCCACCTCGAAGGCGAACCGGTCCTCCGCCTGGCGGTTCATCTGATTCGATTTCGAAGCAAGGCGGGGCTGACCCAGGAGGAACTGGCAGAGCGAATGGACAAGAAGCAGTCCTGGATCTCCCGCGTCGAGGCCGGCCAGGAGAACGTCACGCTGAAGACGCTGGGGCAGTTCGCCTGTGCCCTGCAGAAGGATCCGGCCGAGTTTCTCGCGCCAGTGGATGTTGATGCTGCCGACGAGCCACGACCTCCGCGGTTCGTGTGGGTCACGCGTGGAGCGCGCAAGGCACCCGAGTCCAATCCCACGCGGAAGCGGGGCGACGCCGACTGATCGGCCCTGCAGACAGTCAGGATTTCGACAGAATCTGCCACCACGGGGAGCCCTCGTTGATCTTCCCCCGGTATGCGGACCCCAGGCATTCCCCTTGCACGGACAGCGATTGCACCGCTTCAAGCCGTGGTACGATCTTCATCTCGACCGGTGGCAAGCCATGAACCTGCGAAAGGAGAACTCTTTCCACCTGACTGACGATTCTGCCCGGCTGGGACTTCAGGAGCTCGCCGACCCTCGGGATCTCCCCGCGTACACGTATGTCGAAGCCAGCAAGGCCTTGGGGGTCTCCTCGTCGGCCATCGGCGCCTGGGTCAGAGGACAGATCGAGCGCCCCGACCCTGACGATACGCGCCTCTCTTTCAAAAACCTGATCGAAGCGCACGTTCTTCGATCTCTCAGAACGGCTCACGATGTCTCGCTGAAGGCCGTCCGGGAGGCCCTCCGTATCGCGGAGGAGCGCCACGGAATCGAACGACTCTTGATCCACGCCGATCTGAAGACCTCCGCCGGAGAGCTCTTCCTCGATCAGTATGAGCGACTCGTGACCCTCTCCCGGGCCGAGCAGCTCGTCATCCGGGAGACCTTCCACAGCTACCTCCGTCGAGTGGAGTACGACGAGTCCCACCTGCCTCGACGCCTGTTTCCGATCACCGGCCAGGACGAGGGGAACGACCCGGTGATTTCGATCAGCCCGTATGTCTCCTTCGGTCGCGCCATCATCTCCAGGACGGGTATTCCAACCGGGGCGATCAGGACGCGGATCGACGCCGGAGAGACTCCCGATCACGTGGCCGAGGACTACGGCCTGAATAAGAACGAGGTCGAGGTCGCCCTGCGCTACGAAGTGGGAGTCGCCGTATAAGAGCAGATTGCCTCGCAAACTGACGCCGCTGCGGAACTTCCTGTGTGTTGCGCGAGGTATCCAAAGGCTGGGACGCGCACTTCTACACGATGATACCATGCAGATCCAATTCCAGATGGACGAAAGGAAGGCGCTCGAGGCGATCATCTGGCTGGTTCAGGAACGGCCAGGCCTCACCCGACACGCCCTTTCCAGGATCCTCTATTTCGCGGACAAGCGGCATTTGCACGAATACGGCCGCCCCGTGATCGGAGACGAGTACGTTGCGATGAACGAAGGGATGGTGCCGTCCAGGGTGCTGGACATGCTCGAAAGGGATCCAAGGAACCTGTACCCGCCGGAGATCGAAGCTGTCGAGGCAGGGCTAGAGGAATATGACAACGAGGAAGGTCGTCCCGCTTATCGCGCTCGCCGGGCGCCGGAAGCGGACTACCTGTCTCGCACCGACCTGGAGGCCCTGGACTGGGCCCTTCGAGAGTACGGCGACATGGGGTTCGAGGAACTGAGAGAAGTGGCGCATCGTGACCCGGCATGGAAGGTGGCCTTCAACAGGCCGAAGAACCATGAGATGGATTACGAGGACATCATCGACGCGAGCCATCCCAAGCGCGATCTCCTCCTGAAGAAGCTCCGCGCAACCTCCCGGCGCATCATCTTTTAGACCTTCGAGCTACGTAGCGCCCCCTCACCCCACCATCCGCAGCACCCCCAGAACCAGCGCCCGAGTCGCCGCCTCCAGCTCAACCACCGGCACGAACTCGTCCGGCGCGTGCGCCCGCCGGACGTCCCCAGGCCCGAACAGCACCGTCGGGACTCCGCCCTCCCGGACCAGCAGGTGCATGTCCGATCCGTACGGCATGCCGCGGACGGCGGGGCGTCCACCGGTGGCGTCCTCGAACGCGCCGGTCAGGGTGGTGACCAGCGGATGGTCGGCGGCGATGTCGGCGGGCTCGAACCTGGCCCCCCACCACTCGACGACCGGCGGGTGGTCGCGGAGCCAGAGGTCGCGCGCGGCCGCGTCCGCCACCGCCTCCTCCAGCTCCCGCCGGGCCACCGACGACTCCTCGCCGATCCCGATGCCGTAGCGCCCCTCCATCACCACGCTCTCGGCGACCGTCGACGCCCAGACGCCGGCCCGCACCTTCCCGACGCAGATGGCATAAGGCGCGTCGCTGCCCTCGAACAGGGGATGCCGTAGCCGTTCGTTCCGCTCGCGCTCCAGCTCCCGCAACGCCCGGTGGACCACCGCCAGCTTCTCGACCGGATCCACCCCTTCGGTCCGGAGCGCCCCGTGGGCGGCCTTCCCCGGGATCGTAATCCGGAAGCTGAGCGCGCCGGCCTGTGCGGGCGCCACGGCCAGGCCGGTCGGCTCCAGGACGATGGCGGCGTCCCCTAAGTGGCCGCGCAGGATCGCCGCCAGCGTGCCGGTGCCGCCGTCCTCCTCGCCGACCACGCTCTGGATCCGGACGGTGCCAGCGGGCCGGACGCCGGCGGCTACCAGGGCGCGTACGGCGGCGATGGCGCAGCAGAGCCCGCCCTTCATGTCCGCCGTCCCGCGACCGTAGGCGCGGCCGTCCGCGATCGTCAGGCGCCACGGCGGCACCGTCCACCGCTCGGGCTCGCCGGCGGGCACCACGTCCACGTGGCCGTTCAAGACGAGCGTCGGCCCGTGGCCCTCGCCGAAGCTCCCCACCACGCCGAGCGCCCGCTCGCGCTGGATCTCGGCGCCGTACGTTGGGTGGCGGGACAGCTCGTCCAGGTAGATCTCCCAGACGTCGGTCTCCATGCCGGACTCCGCGAGGATCTCCGCGACCCGCTCCTGGACCGGCACTTCGCGGCCGCCGTCGCTCTCGAAGGCGACCAGCTCGCCGAGCGTCGCCAGGAGCGCCGCCATGTCGATCGCTTCCAGGGCGGCGGCCTCCCGGTCGTTCACGGCGCGAGCGCCTCCAGGGCCTCCCGCAGATCGGCCACCAGGTCGTCCGCGTTCTCGATCCCCACCGAGTAGCGGACCAGGCTCTCGGGGATGCCGGCGGCGGCCCGCTCGGCCGGGCTCGACTCCACGTGGCTGGTGACCGCGGGCGGGCCGACCAGGGTCCCGACTGAGCCGAGGCTCGCCGCGCGGTGGGCCAGCCTGAGCCCGCCCAGGAGCCGCCCCACCGCGTTCATCCCGCCGTGGAGCGAGAACGCGAGCACGCCGCCGAAGCCGCTCATCTGCCGCCGGGCGATCTCGTGGCCGGGGTGATCCGCCAGCCCGGGGTAGAACACCGCCTCGACCGCCGGATGGCCCGCGAGGAACCCGGCCACGGCCATGGCGTTGGCGTTCTGCCGCTCGACCCTCAGCTCCAGCGTCCGGATGCCACGGGTCAGGAGGAAGGCCGACATCGGGTCCAGCGTCGCGCCGTTGATCTCGCGGAAGCGGAAGACCGGTTCCACCAGCGCCCGCGCGCCGCAGAGCGCGCCCCCCATGGCGTCGGAGTGCCCCCCCAGGAACTTGGTGGCGCTGTGGACCACCAGGTCGGCGCCCAGCTCCAACGGCCGCTGGTTTATCGGCGTGGCGAAGGTGTTGTCGACGACCACCACGGCGCCGACGTAGTGGGCCGCCGCGGACAGGCGCGCGATGTCGACCACCTTCAGAGTCGGATTGGACGGCGTCTCCAGGTAGAGCGCGCGGCACCCCTTCGCCACCTCGCGCTCGATCCCGTCGGCATCCTCCGTGTCGCAGAGCGCCACTTCGATCCCGAAGCGCGGCAGGAACTCGACGAAGATCCGGTTGGTCCCACCGTAGGTGTCCTTGATCGCGACCACGCGATCGCCGGGCGAGAGCAGCGTGAAGAGGGTGTTGCTGACCGCCGCCATGCCGGTCGAGAAGCTGGTGGCCGCCTCGGCGCCCTCGAGCTCTCGCACCTTCCCCTCGAACAGCTCCACGGTGGGGTTCGTGTTCCGCGAGTAGATGTGCCCGGCCCGCTCGCCGAGCGCCACCGCCCGCCACCTCTCCAGGTCCTCGTGGGCGAAGGTGACGCCGTGGTAGACGGGCGCCACGGTGGCCCCCTCGGGCCCGCGCTCGGGCTCTGCGGCCCAGACGGCGCGGGTGGAAGGGCCCCAGGTCGAGTCGGTGGGTCGTGCGCTCACGGCTTCTCCTTGCTCCAGGTTTTCCAGAGTGACCAACACAAGATGGCCGGGCCGGGAGCGTTTGACATCGAGCCCTCCATTTCGTACGTCCTGTGCTGAGCCCCGAAATCGCACTCGAACCATCGAGGCCCGGAATGACCTCATCGAATCACGATTCCCCCACCGATCCCTCACGCCGCGAAGTCCTGCTCTCCGCGGCGGGCGCCCTGGCCCTCGGGCTGGGCGCGCCGATGACCGCGCTGGCATCCGGCGCGCGCCGCGCCGACGCGGCCAAGGCCAGCCTGACGTTCCACCGCGGCAAAGACGCGCGGCCGTTCCACGCCGTCGACCTGCCGGACGAGGCCGCTCGCGTCCTGGCCGACGACGGCGCCCGCGTGTTCGCCAAGGTCACGATCTACTCCCCGGAGCGGGACGCCAAGGTCGCCGAGGAGATCAAGGTCACCTACGCCCTCGACCGGGTCGACTAGACGATCGGCGCCGGCGAGACCTCACAGCTCCCGGTCCTCCGTGAGCGCGGGAGCCCGTTCGCGTACGCGTGCCACGGCTGCGGCCGGTGCTGCCACCACAAGGCGATCCGCGTGGGGCCCTACGAGATCGCCCGGCTGGCGGAGGCGCGCGGGACGAGCACGACGGACGTCATCGAGAACCACCTGGCCGACGACGGCGCCACCCTGAAGCGGACGGCCGACGGGGCGTGCGGGTTCCTCGACGGGACCGGCTGCTCGGTGCACGGCGGGCGGCCCCTCATGTGCCGGCTGTATCCGCTGGGATGGGCCACCGGGTCGGACGGCGCGGAGGCGTTCCTGGAGCTCGAACCGCATCCCCGCACGGCGGGTGTGTACGGCGGGGAAGGCACGGTGGGGGACTACCTGGAGCGGCAGGGGACCCAACCATACGAACGCGCCACCGCCCGCTACGCCGCGGTGCTCCGCCGCTTGGAGGCCTTAACCGAACGGGACGGGCCGGACCCGGGACCGCCCCCGCCACTGACCGACGTGGACCGCGCGGTGACGGCCGAGTGCGAGGCGCGCGGGGTCGCGGTGCCGGAGAGCGTGGAGGAGCGGGTCGACCTCCACCTGGAGCTGCTGGACCGCTGGCTGGACGCGGCGGAGGCGTAACGCCCGGAAGCCCTCACCCCGCCCCCAGCACCACCCTAATCCGGTGCTCCCGCCCGTCGTCCACCAGCTCCACCACCGCCGCCGCCGGGAGCCCCTCGCGCTCGACCGGCGCCACCGCCACCCCGTCCACCTCGAGGCCCGACACCCCCCGCGTCACGCCGTGCGGGTTCGTGACCTCGACCGAGTACCGCGCCGAGTGGTACCGGAAGTGGAGCTCGTACCCCTCCCAGTTCCGCGGGATGCAGGGGTCCAGCTCGACCGAGGTCCCCCGCAGCCGGAACCCGAGGATCCACTCTACCCCCGCGCGGTACATCCAGCCCGCCGACCCCGTGTACCACGTCCAGCCGCCGCGGCCCACGTGGGACGGCGAGGCGTAGACGTCGGCCACGGCCACGTAGGGCTCCACCTTGTAGCGGTGGACGCCGGCGCGGGTGCTCGCCTGGTTGATCGGGTTCAGAATGGAGAAGAGCGCGGCCGCCGCGTCCCCTTCCCCGAGGATCGCCTTGGCGATCACGGTCCAGATCGCCGCGTGGGTGTACTGCCCGCCGTTCTCCCGCACCCCCGGCGGATACCCCTGGATGTAGCCGGGGTCTAACCCCCCCGAGTCGAACGGGGGCGTGAACAACAGCACCAGTCCGTCGCCGGGCCGGACCAGGTACTGCTCCACCGCGCTCATGGCGCGCGCGGCGCGGTCCGGCGGCGCGCCGGCGGACATGACGGCCCACGACTGGGCGATCGAGTCGATGCGGCACTCTTGGTTCTCGGTGGACCCGAGCGGGGTCCCGTCGTCGAAGTACGCCCGGCGGTACCAGTCACCGTCCCAGCCGGACTCCTCCAGCGCCACGCGGAGATCCGCCATCGCGCCCTCCCACCGCTCCACCCGCTCCGCCTCCCCGCGCTCGCGGGCCAGCGGGATCATCCCGGTCAACACGTCCAGCAGGAACCACCCGAGCCACACGCTCTCGCCCTTGCCCTCGCGGCCCACCCTGTTCATGCCGTCGTTCCAGTCGCCGGTCCCCATGAGCGGCAGCCCGTGGACGCCGGTCTCCAGGCTGACGTCCACGGTCCGCGCGCAGTGCTCGAACAGCGTCGCCGGCTCGCCGGCGGGGTGCGGCTCGATGTACGCCTCCTCCTCGCCCTCCTCGAGCGCCCGGCCCTCCAGGAACGGGATCCCCTCCTCCAGCACGGCGGCGTCGCCGGTCACGCCCAGGTAGTGGACCAGCGCGTATGGCAGCCACAGCCGGTCGTCCTTGATCTCCGTCCGGACGCCACGGCCCGACGGCGGGTGCCACCAGTGGAGCACGTCCCCCTCGGGGAACTGGTGCGCGGCGGACCGCAGCAGGTGCTCGCGCGCCACCTCGCGGTGGGCCACGGTCAGCGCCATCACGTCCTGGAGCTGGTCGCGGAACCCGTAGGCCCCCCCGGACTGGTAGAACGCGGACCGGGCCCAGACGCGGCAGGCCAGCGCCTGGTAGAGGAGCCAGCGGTTCAAGAGGATCCCCATCGAGGAGTCCGGCACCCGCACCTCGATCGTCCCGAGGACATCGTCCCACCAGGTGGAGACGCGCGCCAGCTCGGCGTCCAGGTCCGCCGCGCGCCACCGCTGGACCAGCGCGCGCGCCTCCGCCGCGTCGTCGCCCTGGCCCAGGACGAACACGATCTCGACGCTCTCGCCGGCCTTGAGCTCCACCGGCGCCCGGAGCGCCGCGCAGGGGTCGAGCCCGCCGCCGACGGCGCCCGAGAGCGCCGCGTCCTTAGCCATCCCAGCCGGGCGGTCCAGCGCGCCGGTCCGGCCCAGGAACTCGGTCCGGTCGCAGGTCCACGAGGTCTGCTTCCCCCCGAGGTCCACGAACGCGACGCGCTCGGCGAACTCCTCGCTCCACCGGTTCCGCGCCAGGATCGCGCCGGTCGCGGGGTCAAGCTCGGTCACCACGTGCGTCCCCGACGTCTCGCGGAACGCGCCCAGGACCCACTCCACGTACGCGGTCACGCTCAGGCGCCGGCGCCGGCCGGATTCGTTGGTCAGCTTCAGGCGCGCGATCCGGACCGGGTCCTCCAGCGGGACGAACACGGTCATCTCGAGCGCGATGCCGGCGGTCCGGTGCTCGAAGCGGGTGTGGCCGGCGGCGTGGCGGCAGACGTACGGCTCGGGGCCGCGGATCGGAAGCGGGGTCGGGCTCCACACCTCGCCGGTCTCCTCGTCCCGGACGTAGAGGGTCTCGCCGGGCGGATCCTCCACCGGGTCGTTCGACCACGGGGTCAGCCGGTTCTCCCGGCTGTTGACGGCCCACGTGTAGCCGGCGCCCGACTCCGACACGATGGTGCCGAAGCGCGGGTTCGCGATCACGTTCACCCACGGCGCCGGCGTCCACTGGCCCTCGCCCAGCACGATCACGTACTCGCGCCCCTTGTCGGAAAAGCCGCCGAGGCCGTTGAAGTACGCCAGCTTGAAGCGGGGCGGCGTAACCGCGCCCGGCGCGGGTCGCGGGAGCGGACCGGGCGGGGACGGCTCCTTCGCGGGCTCGCGCGCGTCGAGCTGCTCCGCCAGCTTGCCGCGCGAGGCCCGGAGGACGACCGCGGCGGCGGCCCGGAGCCCCTCCCGCTCCTCTTGCGCCAGCCGGTCTGCCCGGAGCAGGACCACCTGGCCGTGGGGGCCATGGGTGTCGTGGCCCATCCGCGCCTGGAGCCGCGCCACGTTCCGCTCCAGCCAGTGCTGCAGGTCCTCGCTGTACGACACCTCGTGCTCGTTGACCACCACGATGTCGGCGGCCAGCCCCTTGCCGGCCCAGTACTCGTGCGCCCGGAAGAGCTGGCGGACCACGTCCCGGTCGCGGAGCTGGTCGATCGTGACGTGGACGATCGGCAGATCGCCGGAGACGCCGTGCTTCCAGAGGTCCCGCTGGGAGCCTGCGGTGGCCAGCGTCGCGCGCGGGGCGCGGACGGACGGGTCGGGGTAGATGAGGCAGGCTGCCAGGCGCTGGAACAGCCGCGCCTCGTCCGGCGTCACCCCCAGGTGCTGGAGCTCCACCTGGGCGCGGGTCCAGGCGAGCGACGCGGCGCGCTCGAACATGACCGGGTCGTCGTACTTGTCGGCCAGCTCCACCGCCGCCTCCCGGTCGGCCGCCACGAACGTCCCGAACACGACCCGCGCGCTCTCGCCCGAGCGGAGCCGCACCGTCCGGCGCAGCGCGAACACCGGGTCCAGCACCGGCCCCACCGTGCCCGACAGCGGCCGCCCGTCCACCACCGCGCTCGGCGCCCGGGCCGAGCGGCCGCGGTCCAGGAGCCGCGCCCGGTCGGTCTCGTACTGGAGCGGCCCCACGGTCTCGGCCTGGACGGCGGTCACGTGGACCGCCCACGGCAGGACCTCGTCCACCAGCCGCGGGCGCCGATGCGCCAGGAGCGCGCCGTGGGCCGGCACGTATTGCGTCTCGACGAACAGCTTGCTGAACGCCGGATGGGCCAGATCGGCGGCGGGCGCGGCCATCGCCACCTCGGCGTACGACGTCAGCTCGATCTCGCGGGTGCGCGCGCCCAGGTTCCGCAGCGTCACACGGCGCAGCTCACCGTCGTCCTCCGGCGACACCACGATCTCCAGCGTGGTCTCCACGCCCTCGTCCATCCGGCGGATCTCCACCCGGTCCTCCGAGAACGTCGCCTGGTACTCGTCGGGCTCCGCGCCGGTCGGCTGGAAGCCGGCCGACCAGAGCGCGCCGGATCCCACGTCGCGGAGGAAGACGTGGCTCCCCATGGCGTCCCGGGTGGGGTCCACGCGCCACCGGGTGACGTCCATGCCGTTCCAGCGGCTGAACCCGCTCCCGGAGGCGGTGACCATGGTGGTGTAGCGGCCGTTCGACAGAATGTGCGTTCGCGGCTTCCCGGCCCACGGCGCGCGGAACGTCCGGACCACCGGCGGCTCGATCTCGCGGACGTGGCGGACCGCCCGCACCTCTTCGGTGTGCGGCCGGGCCACGCCGACGTCGCGCGGGATCCGCTCCTGGAGCAGGAGCTCGTTGGCGGCCACCCGCGGCACCTCGTGAAAGCGCCGGCGCATGACCCCGTCGTGCAGCACGTTGCCGAGCGCCACGATCGTCATCCCCTTGTGGTGCGACATGTAGGCCCCCACCACGGCCACGTCGGCGCCCTCGGGAACGCGGCTCGCGGTGTAGTCGAGCGCCTCGTAGTACCCGAGCGGGCCGCGGCCCCCCTCATCGGTCAGCCGCTCGAAGTTCCGGAGCGCCGCGCCGGGGTCGACCATGGCGGCCAGGCCCGTGGCGTAGGGCGCCACGACCAGGTCGTCTACCAGGCCGCGGGTCAGCCCCAGGCCGGGGATGCCGAAGTGGGAGTACTGGTACGTCAGCTCGCGGTCCCGCGCGTTGTAAGCCGACTCCGAGATCCCCCACGGCACCCCCCGCTCCGCGCCGTAGCCGATCTGCCGTTCGACCACCAGCCGCTGGGTCCGCTCCAGCAGCGTCGAGGGCGGCGGGTCGAGGACCAGCGCGGGCATCAGGTACTCGAACATCGAGCCGGACCACGAGACCAGCGCGGCGTCGCGGCCCACGGGGGTGACCGCGCGCCCCAGGTGGAACCAGTGCTCGACCGGCACGTCGCGCTTGGCGATCGCCACGAAGCTGGACAGGTGGGACTCCGACCCCAGCAGGTCGTAGTAGCCGTCGTCGTACTTCCCCTCCTCCACCCGGTATCCGATCGGGAAGAGCTTCCGCTCGTCGTCGTAGAGGAACTCGAAATCCATCCCCTCGGCCAGCTGGTCGGCGCGGACGGCGAGGCTGCCGAGGCGGCGCGCGAGCTCCGGCGGGCAACCCTCCAGATCGCCCTTCGTGGCGGCCAGGTCGCGACCGTGGCTGGCCACGGCCGCGGCCGCCGCCTGGCTCCAGCGGACCAGATCCTCCCAGCCGGCGGCGGTCCCGGCGGCCCGGCCCGTCAGCGCGATGTCGACCAGCGCGTCGGCGTCCTCGGCCAGACCCGCCAGGCGATCGGTCCACTCGTCCGCCGTCGCCGGCGGGGGTCCCGTCAGGTCCGCCTCCAGGCGCGCGAGCGTGGCATCGACGTCGCTCCACGCCATCGTCGCCAGCGGCAGCTCCGCGGCCACTCCCCGGGCGGCCCGGCGGGCCAGGGCCACCGCGTCCGCCACCCCGGCCAGCGCGCGCGGCCCCAGAGGACCCACGCCGGCCAGCTCCCGGCACCCCTGCCCCAGCGCCCACAGGTGGCCGGCCAGGTTCCCGCTGTCGACGGTGGAGACGTAGCGCGGCAGAAGCGGCTCCCGGGTCTCCGTGTCGTACCAGTTGTAGAGGTGGCCGTGGAACCGCGCCAGGGCCTCCACGGTCGTCATCGTCCGCTCGATCCGCTGGGCCATCTCCGCCGTCCCGATCCAGCCGAAATCGCGGGCGGCGAGCGCCGAGAGCAGGTACGCGCCCACGTTGGTCGGCGATGTCCGGCCGGCGATCACGGGCCGCGGGTCCACCTGCAGGTTGTCCGGCGGGAGCCCGTCGTCTCCCACCACGTGCTCGAAGTACGCCCAGGTGTGTCGGGCGACCTCCCGCAGCGCGGCCGCGTCCTCCGGCGCCAGCCGGGCCCGGTGGGCCTGGAACGGACGCCCCAGCAGGAGCGCCACGGCCGGGCTGGCCAGCCAGAGCCCGATGACGGGCGCCGCGGCGGCCAGCGCCTCGGGCCGGACCAGGGCGACGATCCCGCCCGCGGCCAGCGCCAGCGCCACCGGGGGCCAGAGCGCCCGGTACGCCCCCGCCACGTCCCGCGGCGCCCGCTTGACCGCCTGCGCGGCGGTCACCCACTCCAGCTTCTTCTTCCCCGTCACATAGGTGCGGACCAGCGCTCGGGCGATGGCGTCGGCCATCCGGACCGCGCGGTCGGCGACGAACACCATCTCGAGCGCCACCCGCGCGGCGGCCTCCAGCGCGTCCGCCGCCACGCCGCGGAAGTGGGAGCGCTTGGAGATCCCCTTCCCCCGCGGCAGCAGCCCGGCCAGAACGGGGACCGCCGCCGGCATGGCGATCGTGGCCACGACGAAACCGGCCCACAACAGCGGCGACACCGGCAGCAGCGCCCATCCCGCCACCAGCAGCAGGAAGGTCGACGGGGGCGAGAGCGACCGGCGCAGGTTGTCCAGCATCTTCCAGCGGGCGATCACCGGCAGGTCGCGCGTCTTCCGCGGCGCCTCGCCGGGGCCGGAGCCGAAGATCCACGGGAGGAGCTGCCAGTCCCCGCGCACCCAGCGGTGCGCCCGCCGGGCGGCCGTCACGTAGTCGGCGGGGTAGTCGTCGAAGAGCTCGATGTCGGAGACCAGGCCGGAGCGGGCGAAGGATCCCTCGAACAGGTCGTGGCTCAGGATCGCGTTGTCGGGCACCCGCCCGTCAAGCGCCGCCTCGAACGCGTCCACGTCGTAGATCCCCTTCCCCACGAAGGAGCCCG
>CAYODZ010000078.1:0-13761 GCA_964402835.1 uncultured Gammaproteobacteria bacterium
GAGCGGAATGCGCTTCACCACCCGCTCGTCCGACTCGAGCTCGCGGTTGGTATCGATCACCTCGATCGCCCGCTCGCCCAGGTTCTTGCCGAGGAAGCCGAAGCCCCCCTTGTTCTCGATGCGCACGCCGCGCTGGCTGGCGACCCACGAAGTATCGGTCGCCACGGTGCCGGCGCTGAACGCGGAGAACATTCCCACCGGACGCTCGACCGTAATGTCGGCGGCGGCGAGCAGCACCTGCGAAGGCACCGTCACCGCGAGCGTGGCGAGCGGTACGCCGCCCCCGCCGCTGGCCGAGATGACCTGGATGTCGTCGCCGGCCACCTCGACGCGGCGCTCGCCCATCAGGAACACCACGCGGGCATCGGCAGGGTTGGCGCCGATCTGCACGCCGTTCATCGCCGGAACGGCTGGATCGTAGAACCAGTTCCCGGTGACCATCAGCCGCACTTCGCCGGTGTCCGGATTCACCGCGTACTCTACGGCGGTGACGGTGGGTTCGGCGCCGGCGTCACCCGGGGGCTGCGGCAGCTCGGCGTGGAGCTGGAAGAGGTCCACGCCCTCCGGCAGATCCACGCTCATCACCGTGCCCTCGGGTCCGCCCGCGGCCCACTGGCGCCAGATCTGGATATCGGTCTGCTGATAGATGAGTGGCAGGGCGACGAAGCCAGCAAAGACCGCGGTGGCGGCGGCGACCCCGAGCAGTGATCCGGACGCGGCCGCCATACCCATGCTCAGGGCATAGACATAGGTGAGGTTGGCTAGGTAATCGGTATCCAGCCGCAGAATCCCCGTCGGCTGGGCCGCCCGTGCGATGAGCACGTTGCCGCGATTGCTTAATCCGGGGAACGGGGGCGATGAGGTCCGCGCCCGGCCGTCGGCCCCGACCGTCCCCGAGTCGACCACCACCCAGAAGTTGCGCAGCGTTCCGTCCGCGACCGGAAGCGCCATCTGCACGAAGAAGTAGACCTCGTCGCCCGGCGCCGCGATTGCCGGATCCACGGGCACCGCCACCTGGACCGGCGCGGCAAGATCCCCGCCCTCGACGTCAAGTCGGAATGCCGCGGCCGCATGGAATGTCTCGGAGAAGGCGGTCGGCGCATCCGCCGTCACGGCGGTCGGGTCAAGCGTCGTGACCGTCACCTCCGCAGCGCTGGTCAAGCCACCCGGACCTATAGCTACGGTGTAGCCGTCTGCGTTCTGCACGATGGCGCCCTGGTCTGCGGCGACCGCCACCGTCCCCTGCTGCGGAGCGGCTACGCGCACGCGCAGCACCTCCTCGGCATCGCCGTGGATGACGGTGACCGTAGTTTCTCCTTCGGCAAGGCCGCGGATCAGCCCGTCCTGCGTAACGCTAGCCACCGAAGCATCGCCCACGAAATAGCGCGTGCCGTCCGCCGCCTCGCCGACGAAGCGTTCCTGCCGTGTGCCGAGGCTCACGACGATCTGCCGTTCGCCGCCGGCCGAGACGAGCGTCACCGCGTCCGGATACGCATCGATGCCGAAGAAGTGCCAGAGCAATCCGTGACCGGTTGTCGGCGTACCCACGCCGACCGGCGTCGCTGCGCTGACTGCGCCGCGCTCGGCCAGCAGTACGGTCTGGCCATCGTCGAGCCCAGTGAGAACCCCCTCGGGCGACAGGGATGCGACCGCTGGATCCAGCGTGCGCGCATCCACGTACCAGAGCGGCAGCTCGACATCCGCCTGGTCGGCGAAGTCGCCGATCACCTCGATCTGGGTGCTTTCTCCCTGGTCGAGCAGGATGCGGCGCAGGTTGAAGTCGAGGCCGACGAGCGGCGCGTCGCTTACGTCAACCTCCACCATCCCGACGAGCGAGGTGTTGAAGCCGTCGTCCGCGACCACCTCGAACGAGGCGGTGCCGGTGAAGCCGGCCTGGGGAGTAAAGATGGCGCCGCGCGCATCGGGGGTGAGCACGGCGCTCCCATGGCTCGCCGAGACGATGCGGTAGAACACCGCGTCGCCGTCCGGATCGGCGGCGACGGTGGAGAGGTCGATGAGCGCCGGCAGGTCCTCGTGCGTGAGGATCTCGGGCAGGCTGGCGGCGAGCAGCGGCCCGCTGTTGGCGCGGAAGCCGAAGTTCGCGAAGAGCACCTGGCGGTCGGTCGCATCCTCCACCAGGGCCGCGTCGATGCCGTCGACCGCGCCGTCGCTGTTGATGTCGCCCGCGACGGACAGCGTCAGGCGATAGTCGCCGCTGCCGGTGAGCTCGAGCTGGTAGAGCCCTTCCTGCTCGATGGCATAGAGCGCCACGGTGGTGTCGCCGTGGCGCTCGAGCGAGAGCTGCGCCGCGCCTTGCACCACGGGCAGCAGGTCGGCGCCGCCCTCGACGGCTACACGCACTAGCAGGCGAGCGCCGGCGGTCGCCGCGATCTCGCTTTCGCGCACGCTGAAGCTGAAGATGTCGGCATCGCCGGCCGCCAGCGTGCCGAGCCGCGCCGCGCCGGCGAAGGCGCTGGCGCCGCCGAGGTCGGCGAGCACCGGTCGCACCACCACGCTGCCGTCGGCCGCGCGCGCGATGCTCTCGCCGGGCGCGCCGATCACGGCGGCGAGCGCAAGCGAGCCTTCCTGGTAGCCGTAGCGGCTGCCGCCGCCTTCGGCGAGCTCGCGCATGCTCGCCAGGCGTCCGGCGTCGTCGTACTGGTAGAGCAGCGTCTTGCCGTCCGGCGCGGCGACCCGCGTGATGCGCCCGGCCGCGTCGCGGATGAAGCGCAGGGTCTCGCCGCCCGTCCCGGTGATGCCGCTGTCGCCGAACACCACGCGCCCGCCCGCAGCCGTGCGCAGCTCGGTGGCGCCGCGCTGCGCATCGAGCAGCCATTGCGCGCCGTCGGGCGCGGTGAGCGTATAGTCCGCCCCCGCGAAGCGCGGGCTCGCCGGGTGGTAGGCATGGCCGCTCGACGCCTCATAGAACTTGGCGCCCGATTTACGCAGCAGCGCGTCCGCCGAAGCAAGTGTCCAGCCGTGCGTGCCGTCCGCGGTCCACGCCGGGCGGTAGAAGGTGAGCGTGCCGACGGCCTCGGCCACCGGCGTGAAGCTGAAGCCGGCGCGCTCCCCCGTGGGCAGCGTGAGGTAGAGCCGCGTGCCCTCGGCAAAGGCATTGAACAGGCCGAGGTGCTCGCGCCCCGTCGGTGCGACGTTGGTTTCGATGCGCGGCTCGCGGCCCAGGAAGGCCCATCCCGCACCGAAGGCGCCGCCCGGCAGGCCGGCCTCCAGGCTGTCGTACTGCCGGACGAGGGTGAAGGACACGCCGCCCAGCGTCACGCTGAGGTCGGTTTCCTGCCGCCGGTACTGGCCGAGCTTCTCGGCGCTATCGACCTCGATGCGCGCTTCGGCGGTGCTGACGCGCCCGCCGATGTCGCGGGCCATAAGGCGCAGCGTGTAGAACCCGTCGGCAAAATGGCGCGGGTCGAACGCGCCCAGCACGCCGTCGTGCGGCGCATCGCCCTCGGCGAGCAGCGTGAACGCGCCGCCATATCCCGGCGAGACCTCGAGCCGCCAGTAGTCGAGGTTGGTGTCCTGGACCAGGCCCAGCACCTGCGCTGGTTCGGAGAGCCGCGCGCCGGCGGCGAGGCTGTCGAACGCGACCAGCGGCGCCGCGCGGTCCGCGCCGTCGCGCACCTTGAGTTGCGCGCTCGTGCTGCCTTCGAAGCCGTCGGCGTCCACGGCAACGGCGAGCAGCTCGAGCTTGCCGGGCGCGCCGGCGGTGATCGTGGCGCGTCCGTTGACATCGAGGGCCACTTCCTCGCCGCCGACGAACAGGCGCAGCGAAACGATCTCGGCCAGGCTGTCGGCGATGGCGTGGACCAGCACGCGTTGCCCCGGAAGCGCCGGGAAGCTCGGCGTGAGCTCGAGGTGCACGGCCGGCGGCACCGGCACGAGGCTCGCGCGCAGCACGACCGTCTGCCGGTCGCTCGCCTGGCCGTCCGTCGCGACCAGGGTGACGAAGTAATCGCCCGCCTGCCCCGGTCCCGGTTGCCATGAGAACAGTCCCGTCGCGGCATCGACGGTGGCGCCTTCGGGCAGGTCGAGCGCGCTGAAGCTGAGGTCGGTTCCAAGGTCCGGATCGCTCGCCTGAACGAGGAAGCTCTTCGGCTCCCCGAGGAGGAAGCTGCGGTGCGACTCGTCGAGCACCGGCGCACGGTTGACATTCGCCACGCGCACCACCAGGTCGGTGGTCACCGGCGTGCCCGAAGGATCCTGCGCCGCAATGCGCACGATATGCTCGCCCGCCTGCTCGAATCCCGGCGTCCAGATGAACTCGCCGCGCTGCGCTACGAACAGCGCCCCCTCGGGCAGGCCCGAAACTACGCTGAGCACGAGCGGATCGCCGTCGGCGTCGCCTGCCGCCACCGTGAAGCGCAGCTCCGTTCCCTCGCGCGCAAGCTGCGGATTGACCGGAACGAATACCGGCAGCTGGTTGCGGTTCTCGACCTCGATCACCATCGTCTCGCTGCTCGAGGCGAGGCCATCGGTGACGCTGAAGGTGAGCGTGTGCTGGCCGGCGCGGTTGAGCTGCGGCGTCCAGGCGAAAAGGCCGCTCGCCGGGTCGAAGCTCGCGCCCTGCGGCAGCCCCTGCACCGTGTAGGTGAGCGGATCACCGTCCGGATCGAACGCGGCAAGCTGGATCGACAGCGGCTCGCCTTCCACGCCGCTGCGCCCGCCCACCGGGGCGAGCAGCGGCGCAAGGTTCGAATTGCGCACCACGATATCGAAGCTCGCGGTATCCGACTCGACCGCGGCGGCGCCGTTGTTGCCGCTATCGGCCACGGTCACCGTTGCGGTGTGGCGGCCCAGGTCGGCGGCGCCCGGCGTCCACTCGAGCAGCGCACGGCCGTAGACCGCGGTCGCCGTCAGCGTGGCGCCGGCCGGCAGGCCCGCAAGCGCATAGCCGAGCGCGTCCTGGTCCATGTCGCTCACCGGCACGATGAGCTGCAGCGGCTGGCCGACCACGGCGACCGCATCCCCGAGATAGCCGAGGATCGGCGGCTCGTTCGGGCTCTCCACCGATACGATGAAGACGTAGCTTTCGTTCAGCGCCGGCCCCGAGCCGTCGCCGTCGTCGGCGGCCACGATGCGGATGGCGTGGTCGCCGCGATCGCCGATGCCGGCGGCGATGTGCAGCACGCCGGTGCCGTCGCCGTTGTCGGTGAAGCTCATGAAGTCGGGGAGCGGGAAACCGGGCTGCTCGCTCGTCGCGGAAAGCGCGATCGGGTTGCCCTCCGGATCGGTCGCGCTCACCGGGACGTCCAGCGCGCCGCCGCGCTGCACCGTGACATTGGCGAGCGGCGTAATCACGGGACGGCGGTTGAGGTTCAGCACCGTGAGCGGGACGGTGAGCACGTCGGTGGCGCCGCCGTCGTCGGTGGCGGTGAAGGTCACGCTATAGCTGCCCGCCTGCTCCGCTCCGGGCAGCCACGAGAATTCCCAGGTCTGCGCATCGAACACCGCGCCCGGCGGCAGCGTCCCGGCGCTCACCGTGACGGTGGCGTCGGTCTCGGAAACCACCACGAGCTCGCCGGCCGCGTTGCGGAACGACGGCATGAAGGCCGGGTTGTCCGGATCGAAGGCGAATGCCTTGAATACCAGGCGCTGTCCTTCGAACACCAGCCAGCCGTCCTGCGGGTCGAACACCGGCGCGCCGTTGGCATCGGTCACGGTGACCCGGGCGACCACGCTGACCTCTTCCAGCCCGTCGCTTACGGTGAAGGGCACCTCGTAGACGCCGGCCTGGGTGAAGCCGGGCGTCCATTCGAAAAGCCCGCTGACCGGGTGCAGGCGGGCGCCGAAGGGCAGCAGCTCGCTCGAGTACGTTAGCTCGGCCGCCTCGTCGCCCTCGGCCTGCAGGAAAAAGCGCACCGGGTCGCCTTCGCGCACCGTACGGTCGGCCGGCTTGAGCAGCGTCGGCGCGCGCCGGCCTTCGGCGACGAGCAGCGTTACCGTCGCCGCCGTCTGGGAGACGCCGTCGCTCACGAAGAGCTCCACCGCATAGGTCCCCGCGGCGTCGAACCCCGGGCGCCAGGAGAAAAGGCGCGTGGCCGGGTCGAAGCTTGCGCCGGGGGGCAGCCGGTCGGCCCAGAAGATGAGCGCGTCCTGGTCGGCGTCGGCCGCAGCGACCGTGAACTCCAGCAGCGTGCCCTCGGTGCCGTGCACCTCGCTGGGCAGCGCGAGCAGCTGCGGCGCGCGGTTTCCGCCGGCCACGTCGATCACGAAGCGCTGCAGCGTGGTCGCCCCGCGGCTGTCCAGCGCCTGCAGCACCACCGGCGTTAGCGCGAGGCTGCCGGCAGACGGCGTCCAGCGCAGCACGCCATCGACCGGGTCGACGGTCATATCCTGGGGGCCGCTGAGCAGGTGATACAGCACCGCGTGGCCGTCCGGGTCCACGGCGTGCGCGTCGTAGACGAAAAGCTCGCCCACGGCGGCTGCGGCGGGAGGGGTGCTCTGGAATTCGGGCGCGCGGTTCGGCTCGGTGCCGGCGGCGACGCCGGCGGCGAAGTCCACGCGCCGTCGCTCGGGCGTGGCGATCGAGATGGTGCGCCCGCTCGTCGTGGCGCCGGGCGCGAGGCGGCCGTCCGCGGGCAGGCTGCCGGTGAGGTCGATCAGCCAGCGGCCGTCGTCGTTGCGGCCAGCCTCGCCCGCCGGCGCGCCGGGATAGCCGTCGCGCGGGTCGAGCGTCAGCAGCACCGGCAGGATGAGCGCCGAGTCGCCGATGTTGGTGATGGCGACGTCATACGAGAGGGTGCCGAGCGCGCGGTCGTAGCGCGTGAGACCGAAGTCGAGCTCGACGAAGGCGGTGAGATCGCTGACTGCCTGGAAAGCCGCCGTGTAGTCGGCGCCCAGATGCTGCCCGAATACGCTCGACACCTCGTCGTGCACCGTCAGCGTGTACTCGTCCGGGAGCAGCGCGCCGTAGGCGAGCAGGACGGTGCGAGTGGCCGCGTCGTAGACCAGGCCGTCGAGCGTGCGCGTGCCGGTCACCTCGCCCACCAGGCTGTAGTTCGCCGGGTTGAGCACGCTTTGCGCGAGCGCAGCGTCGCCCGCGAACATGTCCTGGTCGAAGCCCACCGAGATGAAGGGCAAGGGCAGCGGCGCGATGGCATCGGCCGGCGGGTTGGTGGCGACCACCGACGGTGAATAGACCGGGTTGATGACGTCCACCTGGCTCGACTGGCTGACGAGCACGCGGCCATCGCTCGTGGCGAACACCACATCGCCGCGCGTGCCACCGCTCGCGAGCGTGACCTTGCGCAGCGTGGCCGTGTCCACCAGCGTGAGCTCGCCGGAATTGTGCGAGACGAACAGCAGGTCTTCGAGCGCCGTGCCGGCGCGCCCGAAGGCGAGCGAGTCGATGTCCGAGTCGAACTCGAGCATGATCTCGGCGCGCGCGCGGTCGGTGAACCGCACCACTTGCCGCCGGTCGGGCCAGGTCGCCGCCCACAGCGCGCCGCTCGCGTCTAAGGCGAGGCTGCCCACGCGCAGGTCGCGGTCGCGGCTGTAGAGCGTGAACAGGCCCGTGGTGGGATCGAAGATCTCGACGCCGGCGTTGGTCGACACGAACAGGCGGTCGGTTTGCGGCTCCACCGCCAGGGCGATGGTGATGCCGTCGCCGAAGCGGTTCACTACCTCGCCGGTTTCGGCGTCGAGCTGCAGCAGCGCGCTGCCGCCGGTAGTGGCCCACAAGCGGCCCTCGCTGTCGAACGCGAGGTTGAACACCGGCTCCTCGAGGCTTGCCCACGCCGGACCCGCGGCACCGCCCTCGGGCGTGAAGCGGAAGATCTGCCCGCGGTTGGCGCCGCCGGACACCAGGATGGAGCCGTCGGGCGCCTCGGCGATCGCCATGGGCGCAATGCCGGCATGGCTCTGGCCGATGCCGGTGGCGAACGACTGGGCGGCGAACGGCCGCAGCACGTCGTCGAACTCGCTCGGCCGCGTTAGCGGGTCGGCATTGGGAATGCCCTGCTCCGCCGCGGCGAACAACGGGTTGGTGGAAGGCTGGGGCAGCGGCGTGGGCGCGATGCCGAAGTTGGGCGGCGTGGTGCCGGGGACGCTGGGCAGCGCGCCCAGGTTGACCGCCGAACCGTCGGCCGTGGCATTGACGCCGGGGGCCGGCTGCTCGCGGTTGCCCGCCACGTCGGTGGCGAGCGCGAGGAACTCGTAGGTCGCGCCGGCCTCGCCCTCGAACACGCGCGTGCCTTCTGCCTCGGCGAGCTTGCGCTGCCAGATGGCGAAATCGCCGCCGTCCTTCGCGACGTAGAGCGTGACATGCCGGAAGCCCGAACCGCCTTGGTCGTCGGCCACTTCCCAGGAAACCTCGAAGCTGTTGGTGGCGCCGATGCGGCTCGCCGCGATATGGCTCACGGGCGCCGCGCCGTCCACGGTATGGGTGAGGGTCGGGGTGTCCTCGGGCGCCTGCGTATCGAAGAGCACGCGCGCCTGGGCGGTGATCTTGGTGCCGGTAGCGATATCGTCCGCCGGCACGACGGTATAGGACACGAACCCGGCACCCACGCCAAGGGCGTTGTTCGGCGCGAGCAGGCCGCGCGTCGTGTCCTGCAGCACTTCGCCGGTGAGCGGGTCGATCGCCTGGATGAGCCAGCGGGCGCTCGGCTGCTCCTGGAACAGGTCGATGCCGGCGCTTACCCGCAGCATGAAGCCGCGCGTCGCCGCGAAGTCGAACTCGCCCTGGAACATCGAGCGGCCCTCGGGCATGTCGAGCGTGATGTCGCCCACCTGGATATCGCCCAGGCGGAAGGAGCGCGGGTCGAGATCGGCGTCGAGCGCCGTAACCACTTCGACCTCGTTCACGTAGCGCGAGGCGCTCTCGGCGTTCTGGAAGCCGACCTGGTAGGGCAGCGGCTCGCCTGCGGGCAGCCAGCCGCCGGTGTCGACGGTCTGCGGGCCGGTGAGGGAAGCGAGCCGCCCGACGTTGCCGGCGCCCTGCAGCAGGCGGCTGAAGTCGAGCTCGGCGAACTCCTCGCCGCCCACCGCCTGGGGGCCGAGCGTCTGCAGGTCGCCCGGCACGCCGCCGCCCCGCTCGTCGAAGCCGACCCACGGCACGTAGATGCGGAAGGCCTCGAAATGGGTCGGCAGCGACAGGCCGAGGTCATAGTCCTCGAATTCCGGGATCGCCGGGACCGGCACCTCCCACTCGTAGCAGTCGCTCGTGCGCGGATCGTAGAACTCGATCTCCGCCATGCGGTTCTGCTGGTGGCCGTAGAGCTCGCGCAGCTCCTCGAAGAAGCCCAGCAGATCGCCGTCGCTGCGGATGTCGCTGCCCGCGGGCCCGAACAGGACGCCGGAGGCGAGCGTCGCCATGAGGCTCACGATGTGCTGGCGCTCGCGCACCGGCGGCGTGTCGCCGTCGGGACGCAGCAGGCCGGCCTGCTCGAGCGCCGCGAGATGCAGGTCCACCCAGATCGCCTCGTCGGCCGCGAGCGCGAGCAGCGGCGCGGGCGCCTCGTCGCTGGCCAGGATGGCTTGCCGCAGGTCGCGCGCCTTGGCGCTCTGGTGCGCGACGAACTCCGCGCGCGTCATCGAGGTGGCGGTCGCCACCATGTGGAAGCGGAACGGGATGAACGGGATGATGCACTCGTTGGGCACCGCCTCGTTCTCGTTGTACATGCCGACGAAGTCGATGTCGTCCAGGGCATCGCCCAGCGCCGCGGAGATGCCGCGCGCCTTGTCCTTCACCGCCCCCCACCAGCCTTCCAGGCCGGCCGGCCCTTCCTCGAGCATCCCGTCGAGGTCCGGGAAGAAGCCGGCCAGGCGCTGGCGGAACTCGGCGAACGCTTTCTCGTGCAGCTCGCGCAGGCCTGGATAGGTAATGACGTTGAACGTGAAGCCGCCGAAGCCGTCGGCCGGATGGTCGTACAGGTAGCCCGAGGTGATGAGCTGGCCGGTGGTGTTGGTGATCGACTCGAGGCTGGGCCACGGCACGTTTTCGTTCGGCCCGCCGGCCGCGCCCTCGGGCGTGCCGCGCACGTTGGTGAAGAACTCGAGGAACGGCAGGCCGTAGACGATCGGGTTGAGGTTGAGCTGCGGCACGCCGACCTCGAAGTAGGTGTACGGCGTGTCGAGGTTGGAGATGCTTTGCAGCGCCACCGAGTAGGTGGCCTGGTCGCCGGCCAGGATGACGCGCGGCCCGCCCAGGCCGATGGTCACCTCGGGCTCGATGGCGCGCTCCACCAGGAAGCGGTAGGGCAGCACCGCCTGTTCGCCCGCGGGATTGATCACCTTGACGTCGTAGAGGCCGTGCGGCGCGTCGGTGAAGTCGAACGTGGCGATGATCTTGGTGCTGTCGACGACGCGCCAGGCAAGCGGCTCGTATTCGGCGATGCCCGGGCGCACCAGCTTGACGATGGCGTCCTCGTGGAACTGCGCGCCGCGGATGGTGGTGGTGACGTGCTTGCTGTCGCCGCCCGCGTCGGTGTGGACTTCCGTGATCACGAGCGGCAGCAGCTCGGCGAGCAGCGTGATGCCGGTGCCCTCGTCCGGGCCGCTGAAGCCGCGCACCAGCAGGTAGTAGGTGCCCGGCTCGGTCGAAGGCACGAGGGCGGCAAGGTCGTTCGACAGCGGGCCGCTGTAGGTCGCATCGAAGAGCGACGCGCTCGGCACCGCATCGTGACGCAGGAAAATCTCGTTGGCGCTGGTGTCGTTGTCGGCGCTAAGCGTGACGCGCAGCGTCTGGTCGGCCGGCACCGTGATGCGATAGAGGCGCTCCTGCCCGGCATCCAGGCGGGTGGCGAGCGGCGCGCCGATGACGAGCTCGTCGACCGCGACCTCGAGGGTCTCGGCCGAGGCGGTGCGGTTGTTCGCCTCGTTCACGTCCTCGTGGATCTGGTTGAAGACATCGGTGCGCACGATCACCCGGTAATGCCCCGGGGTGGCCGCGGGCATCGCGATGTCGAGCGACAGGGTGTAGCTTTCGCCCGGGGCGAGCGTGCCGCCGAAAGCGGCGCGGCCGAGCGGCCGGTCGCTTATGTCCCAGGTGGCATCGGCCGACAGGAACACCGAGTCGCTCCACACCCCGGTCGCCGCGACCGTGTCGCTCGTGTTCTCCACGGTCCAGGAGATGTGCAGCGGCTCGCCCGAGCGCGCCTGCGGGGGCACCACCACGGCGCTTACCTCCAGGTCGGTGGGGGGCGGCAGCTCGATCACCAGCGGCACGGCGCTGGCACGGTCGTTGTTGCGCTCGTTCGACTCGAACAGCTCTCCCGTCGCGCCGTAACGGGTCGGATCGGTGACCAGGAAAACGAAGTACGCCTCGGTGGCGAGGTCGGTCGGCACGGTGTAGCCGCGCTCGATCGAGTAGCTTGCGCCCGCCTCCAGGCCGCCGGTGTGGCGGATGCTGCCGACGAAGCGGTCCGCCCGCGTGTCGAGGAAGGCATCGCGCGAGAGGTACACCAGGTCCTCCCACTCGTCTTGCTGTGCGGGCGTGTCGCCGCCGAAGTTGGTGACGGTGTAGCTCACGTCGAAGCGCTGGCCGCGCGTGGCGCGTTCCGAGGCGTCCAGCGCCGAGACGCGCAGGTCGGGCGGACTGTACGGCGTTACCTCGATGGACGCGGCGGTGACGTTGTTGCCTTCGCCGTCGAATTCGCGCACCACGCCCGTCGCGCCGGTGCTGGTGAGGCCGGCCAGGCGCGGCGAGATGCTGCTCGGCTGATAGCCGTACGGCGCGATGCCCGAGTCGGCGTAACCGAGGATGTAGAACTCGCCGTCGATCTCGAAGGGCACGGTCGCCTGCACCGTGGCCGTGTACGAGGCCCCGGGGGCGAGCACGCCGAAGCGGCGGAACTCCGACAGCGCAGCGCCGTCCGCCTCTAGGCGCAGGTGGTAGTCCGACGCATCCAGGGACGGGTCGAGCGACAGGTAGAACCGGTCGATCCAGCCATCCTCGCGCGTCGCGCGAGTGCCCACGTTGGTCACGGTGAACGAAAGATCGATGGTGCTGCCCGCGGCGACCATCTGCGGCACCACGAGGTCGGTCACCTTCAGATCCGGCTCCCGGTAGATGACCGGCAGCTCGGCGCGCAGCCCGTTGTTGTTCGGATCCTCGAAGGCGCGCTTGCTGAACCCGCCGAGCAGGCCGACGTTGCTTCCTTCCGTCACCGGCCAGGGCAACCCGGTGGGCGGCTCGCCGCCTTGGCGCAGGTTGGTAAAGACATACACGAACCAGTCGCCGCCGATGCCCGGCGGCAGCGTCACTTCCACCGAGCGGGTGTAGCTGGCCCCGGCAGCGAGCGGACCGGTGTTGGGCTGCGTGACCGTGGCGAGCGGCTTGGCGCGCCCCAGGATGAATGTCGGGTCCTTCGAGATCCAGATGCCGTCGGTCCAGTACTGGGTGCCGGACCAGACCGCGTGCGGGCTGTCATTGACGACGGTGTAGGCAATCGTCGTCTTTTCGCCGGAGAACACCGGCGTCGAGGGCGTGATGCTCGCCACGCGCAGGTCGGCCGGGCCGTCCGTGACCTGCGTGGGGGCGGCGCGCCGGTTATTGGCCTCGTTGTCGTCGATAAAACGCGTTTCGACGATGAGGTACTGCGCCTTGGCGGCCGGGTTGAGCCGCAGGGTCTGCGTGTTGGTGTACGACTCCCCCGCGGCCAGCACCTTTACCCGCGAGAACTCGCCGAGGAAGAACACGCCCGGATCGCTTGCGCGGGCGGTGGGCGAGTCGGCGAGCCAGACGGCATCCGCCCAGCTGCCGCCCGCCGGGCCAGGGCCGTTGTTGGTCACGGTCCACGCGAAGGTGTAGTCCTCGCCGGCCAGGCCGACCGCCTGCGGCGTCAACACCGTGACAGCGAGCTCGGCGCGCGCCGCCGCGGGCGGCGGCGGCGTGCCGATGAGGTCGATGGCGCGCGCCTTGTAGTTGTTGTTGTTGACCTCGTGCGGGTCGTCGGGGTTGACGTTGATCGCCAGCGTGTCCTCGAGCAGCTGGGCATACGGATCGGCCCACGGCGTGATGTAGTACGTCCCGGAGATCACCTTGTCCGGAAGCTTTACCCGCTCGACCCGGTCGTAGCCCGCGTTGCGCTCCAGCACGCCGCCGGTGTACTGCAGCGTCTTCAGCAGCACGTCACCGGCGCCCGGGTGCGGGCGGTTCTTGTCCTTGGTCAGCCAGATCTGCTCGGTCCAGGTGTCGCGGTCCGTGGGCCCGCTGCCCAGGTTGGTAACGGTGTAGCGCACTTCGATCTCGTTGCCTTCGAACGCCTGGGCCGGCGCGACCACTTCGCCGGCGACCAGATCCGCGAACGGCCAGGGATTCACGAACAGCTCGTGCAGCCGCACGTTGTTGCCGTCGTTCGGGTACTCGTCGAGCGCGTTGCCGTGATCGGCGGCCGCGATCACGTATACCGTGCCACGGAAGCGCTCGGGAATCTTGAACGTGCTCGACAGCTGCAGGTAGCTCTCGCCCGGCGCGAGCGCCGCCTGGTTGGAAAGCGAGCTCACCAGGATGTCATCCTGGGTGATCTTGTCGTCGAGCGACAGGTACACGCGGTCGGTCCAGGCGGGGATCGGGGTGGCAACCGATCCCTGGTTGATCACCGTGAACTCGACCGACGCGGTGCCGCCCGCGTCCACCACGGCCGGGCCGGTGAGCGTCGCCACCTGCAGGTCCGGCCGCGGCAGCACGCTCACCAGGATCTGCGCGTCGTCGACCGAGCGGTTGTTGTCCTCGTCGGCGTGCTCGTAGACCTTGTCGTCGATGTCGGTGACGACGATGATCTCGAAGGCTTCGCTCGTGTGCGC
>CAYODZ010000079.1:0-3152 GCA_964402835.1 uncultured Gammaproteobacteria bacterium
GTTCGGCCAGCGCGTCGACGTGCTCAGACCAATCGTGCAATGTTGCAGGATCGAAGTCCGCTCCGTTGGGCCAAACCAGCGTGTGGACGTCCGGATCAATGGACACCTGGTTAAAGAGCAACGCGTCGCGCAGGGGACCGAACAACTCGCCTGCGAGCACTGGACGAAAGTCGATGACCTGCTCTGTACCGTCGTCGAATGCCACGCGAACTGTATATGGCGCAACAATCCGAAACGAGCAAACGCGATATATTGGGTGTTGCATACGACTTCACTCCAATGGTGCGATCGGCAGCGGAGGCCGGCCCGCCTGCAGGCGCCGCCAATTTGCGATCAGTTCTTCTTGGTGCAGTTCGGCCCACACCTCGACGAATCGACGTTGCCTTCGCGGTAGACTTCCCGCGATCAGTTCGACAGGGTCCAGGCCCACCACGGCCACATCGTCCTGGTAGTACGCATGAAAATGAGGCAAATGGTGCGGCCCGCCGACCTCGACATACATGCGGATGATAATTCCGAAGAATCGGCTTAATTCCGACCTGCTCCGCCTCGTCGACCAGGGAATTCCACCGAATTCAGCCTACAACCTCGCGAAGCCTGCCACAAGTCGAGTAGGTCATGCTGAGCATGACATGCGTTGGTCCGTCGTGCTCGAGAGCACTTGAAGGCGTTGTGCGGCCGAGCCGACCCACCACACCTGAACCTGGCAACCCACGATTCAATCAACTTCCGATGCCGAAGAAGTAGCCTGTTTGTTTCGAGCGTGACCTACCTTTACTGCCTGTTCACACACAACTACCCGATTGGATCGCGATTACGAGACGAAAGCAAGTCGTCAATTCCTCATAATCACTTCTCTCCGACTGGTCCCCATCAGCGTAGACCTGTTCGCGACACGATTCCAACACAGTCATTGCCTCTTCCACCTTCCGCTGTTCATCCAGGCTCTGTGCGTACGACAAGCAGATTGAAACGGTCGGCAGGGAATTCTGTTGAGCAAGTTTGAGCGCCTTGGCGTACAAAGGAAGGGCATCGTCTGGATCGTCACAGAAGTCCGCTTCGGTTTCGAGCAGGATCGGATGATCGCCATATTTGCAGCGGAGTTCGTGCAGCGTCTCCTGAAGCCGAATGAACATCGACTCGCCAACCACATCGTCGTCCGCAAGGCGTGCTTGCACAACGGGATGTGCCCCGTCCTTCACGCGTTCCCACTCTGCGTTTGTAAAAGGAAATGCATTCATCTGCGGTCTCTTCGTCTTGTCGTGCTCTGAGGTCATGGCGCCGATCGCGCTTCGCCGCTGGAACTTAGGTGAAGTCATTTCGTGAGCGTTGCTACTTTCGCGAGAAAACCAATGCCTTCGGAATCCGGCCCCTTTTGGTTCACAGAAGGCCCAATCCTCGGCGCGCGACACACTCGCTGAAGTACATCGCCGCGACTCGGTCACTCGGTCTCGGCCGCCGGTTCCGCATCGCTCGGCAATTCGGGGAGCAGTGTGGGATCGAATCCCAACTCCTCCTCATCAGCGACAAGGTAGTCATCGGGCGTGACCTGATGCATCACTCGCTGCGCCTGCCGGCGCGAGTCGAGCCACGGCGCGTAAGCGTCGGAGATCTTGTCTTGATACCACGTATTCTCCGAATCAAAGCGAGCGTCCCAAAGTACGTCTACGCTGTCGCCCTCCCGTGGATCGAGTCGCCAGAGGATGTTCGTCCGGGGGAACGCATTCAACTGGCCCGACAAAGTCACCGCGTGGCTCTTCGTTCCGGCGACGTCATTGATCCCGACGTGCTCGATCAACGGCATGTTGGTGTCGTGGTCAAGCAGGCAATTCTCGACGCTGAGATGCAATTGCGGCAACCGGGCCGCCGCGTCTTGCATCGTCGCGCGACACAACCCCGACTCCATTTCCGCCGTGACATGCCGCAAATTGACCTTTGCCAGCTCTTGCCGAACCGCCTCGGCCCGTTGCCCCAATTCGATCATTCGTTCTGTGGTTGCAATCAGCCCTTGTTCGAAGTCCAATTTGAACGGCAAGCCTTCCGTCGCGCGAATGAACGTCGCTTCACCTCGCGCAATACAGGATTTAAGAATCAGGCTGGGTCGCGGAGCTGGAGCTGTCGTCACGTTGTTTCCCGGAACCGGCATATCGGTCAGACGTGGACTTTGAATATGAAAGAAGGCCGCGTCCGCGCGATGGTCATTTTGCAACGTCAGCGTACACTGTTCGAGCGTCAGTTCCTGTACTTGATGTAAATGAAACAACGCCCAACCATCCTCGGATGTGTATGGCAGATGGACTTGGAAATGAATTCCCCGCAACGTCAGACGTCCGCTTAGGAGATGCATCATCCGGGTGTCGTCCTGTGAAGCCTCGCGCCGATCGAACACAAGCAGGGGTGAATAACCTTCGCCCGCTTCGATCGTCAAGTCGCTGCGGAGATCAATGGTCAGCGGCTTGGTCTCGTAACGATCACAACGCAACTCGATCACGCGAATATCCGGCTGATCGGCAAGGCGCCGCAACGCCGACTCCAGGGATGGGACAACCCGTGGGTCCGGGACGGGAGTTGGCGGGCCTTCCGGGATGACAATCAAACGGTCGGTCGCGAATTGGGCGTCGCTGCGAGAAACGGATGCGGCAGGCGCGGCAGCGTTGGGAGACGACTCGTCCGTGGCACCAACGGCTTCGGTTTCCGACGCGGAGTTTGACTTCGCTTCGACCGCGGACGTTGCCGCCGCGGCAGTGACCGGCTTCTTCTCGGGAGACTCAAGGAGCGGTACAGCCTCCTGCTCGCTTCGCGCTGGCGACTTTCCAATCTCGTTCGCCGATGGGGCCACGACGCGTTCGCTGGGACGGCTTTCATCAGGCAAGGAAGTGCCGGCCTTGGACGACGGCACGATGTTCCCCGCCGATGGCTCGACGGCATTGATTGACGAGGGCTCGTCTGATTCGATCGGTGCAGGAGGCGGCTGAGTTAGCGGGTCCTGATCGCGGGCATCGACGCCCGGTTCCGGGAGGACACTTGGGATCAGCTCCTGGGTCACGTGTGTCGGCTGCGGCAGTACCGCCTCGATCCCAAACACGATGGTGAACAGCAGACAGATCGGTATCAACCACGGCAGGTGGTATGCAACCCTGCTGCTCGCCGCG
>CAYODZ010000080.1:0-14408 GCA_964402835.1 uncultured Gammaproteobacteria bacterium
CTTCATCGATTTTCCGGTGGCGCTCATGGGCGGGACGCGCGGCGGCCCGGCCAAGGCCGCGGTGGTCGCGAGCGGGCTCTTCGGCAGCATTTCGGGCAGTGCTACGGCCAACGTGGTGGCAACCGGCACCTTCACCATTCCGCTCATGAAGAAGACCGGTTATCGGCCGCAGGTGGCGGGGGCGATCGAGGCCGCCGCGTCGACCGGCGGGATGTTCATGCCGCCTGTCATGGGCGCAGGCGCGTTTCTCATGGCGGAAATGCTGAGAATCCCGTACGCCGAGGTGGTGAAAATCGCGATCGTGCCGGCGCTGCTGTACTTCTTCGCGATTTTCGTGATGATCCACTTCGAGGCGCTGCGCACCGGGATCGGCGCCATTCCCAAGGAAGACCGCGTGAGCGCGTGGGCGGTATTCAAGGGCGGGTGGTACTACATGCTGCCGATACTCGTGCTCTTCTACGTGCTGTTCACCGGGAGCTCCGCGTCCCTGGCGGCTTTTTACGCGATCATGAGCTTTCTCGCAGTGGTGGCGGTCAAGCACCTGGCGAAATGGCAGATCAGGAAGTTCTTCGTCACGCTGTTCGACGCGCTCGCGGACGGGGGCGACAAATCCCTCATCGTCGGGTCCACCGCGGGGCCCGTCGGCATCATTGTCGGCATCGCGTTGCTCTCCGGCCTCGCGTTCAAGTTCTCCGCGCTGGTCATGGCGTATACCTTCGGCTACGAATGGGCGGCGCTGCTGCTGGTCATGTTTGCGACGTTCGTGCTCGGCATGGGCATTACCGTCACCGCGGATTACCTGATCCTCGCGCTGCTCGCGGTGCCGGCGATGGCGCAGATGGGCATACCGCTCATCGCCGCCCACTTCGCCGTTTTCTGGTTCAGCCAATCGTCGAACGTGACGCCGCCGGTGTGCATGGCGGCTTTCGCCGGAGCCAGCATCGCAGGTGCGCATCCCTACAACACCGGCTTCCATGCGATGCGGTTCTCATCGTATCTCTACATGATGCCGTTCATGTTCGTCTATTCGCCGATCCTGATGCCGAACGGGTTCAACATGGACGTGGTGTACTGCTGGGTGATCCTGTTCCTGTCGGTCGTCCCGTTCGCCGCGGGCGCGATGGGTTACTTCTTCGGCAATCTGAACGTCATCCAGCGCACGCTGCTGATCGTCGCGGCGTTCCTGTTCATTTTCCCGTCGGCCATTGCCGATGCCGTGGGCTGTGTGCTGTTGCTGGTGGTGACCGTGCCGCAGTACATCAGGTGGCGCAGGGCGCACCGGATATCGCAGGCGCTGGGCCGAACGCCCGCGTGACGGCACTCGTCAGACGCGCTGCAAGTGCCCTCAGGTATATTAGCTGGACCTAATCACCATCCACGTGAACAGCCCCGGAATGAAGAAACTCACAGAGAGCCAAGTGCGCGATTACCGGCACCACGGATTCCTGTTTCCCGTGCCTGCGCTTTCGTCTCAGGAAGCGGCGCAGTGCCTGCAAAACCTGGAAGCGTTCGAGACGCGGCTGGGCTCGCCGTTGCCCAAGGCAGAGATGAAATGGCGTGGAGCCGCTTACACGTTTCTGCCATGGGTCGACGCGCTGGTGCGGGATGCGCGCATACTCGACGCGATCGAGGACGTGATCGGCCCCGACATCCTCGTCTACCAGAGCACGTTTTTCATCAAGGAGCCGGGCACGCCCGCTTTCACGGCGTGGCACCAGGATGCCACTTACTTCGGACTGGAGCCCTACGAGCACGTGACGGCGTGGATCGCGCTCTCGGACGCGAGCCGGGAGGCGGGCTGCATGGACGTTCTGTCCTCGCACGGTGCGCCGAAGCAGCGCCGCCATGCCGCGGCGCGGCTGGAGCACAGCCTCAACGGGGCGGGTCAGGTGATCGTGGAGCCGCTTGCCGAGAGCGGGGCTGTCGCCATGGAGCTCTGAGCCGGCGCATTTTCGTTGCCCCATACGCTGTGCCCGCATCGCTCGGCGCCCAATCGAGCCGGGCACCGGCGGGTAGGGCTCGGCATCAGTTATATCCCCGCGCACGTGCGCACCACGGGATCGTATCGCATGCCCGCGCTGCTCGTGCGCGGCGCCGACCGCTGGGGACATTTCGACCTGCTGACGAGCGCGAGCGGTGAAATGACCGCCGAAGGCATTGCTGTTCACGAGCGCGCCTACAGGCGTTACCGCGAGCATTACGCCGAGCAGGAGAAGCGGCACGAGGCGCAGTTTGCTCACTGACAAAATCGCACTCGTGACGGGCGCCTCGCGCGGGATCGGCCGCGCGATCGCGCTGGCACTCGCGCAGGCGGGCGCCGCCGTCTATCTCGCCGCCGACGGCACGCGCGAGGAGCTCACGGCGGTCGCCGCCGAATGCCGCGCGCAGAGCGCGTCTGGGCGCGCCGAGTTCGGCGTGTTCGACCTCGGCGATGCCGCCGACGTGCAGCGTATGGTCGACGCGGCGCTCGCCTGCTTCGGACGCGTCGACCTCCTGGTGAACAATGCCGGCCTGCGCATACGCCGACCGTTCGGCGAGTTCTCCGTGGCCGATTTCGACCGCCTTGTGGCCGTGAACCTGCGCGCGCCTTTTCTCGCGAGCCAGGCAGTGGTGCCGAGCATGCGTGCGAGCGGCGGCGGCCGCATCATCACTATCGCGAGCCAGTTGGGCATCGTCGCCTCGCCCAACTCGGCGCTCTACGGGCTCGCTAAAGCAGCGCTCATCTACCTCACTAAATCGATGGCGCTCGAGCTCGCCAGGGACAAGATACTGGTGAACGCGGTGAGCCCGGGCCCGATCGAGACCGAGTTCACGCGCGCGCAGATGGAGAAGCAGCCGGGCTACAAGGAGTGGCGGGAATCGCAGGTGCCGCTCGGCCGGTGGGGAAAGCCGGAAGAGGTCGCGCAGACCGTCTTGTTCCTCGCGTCGACGAGCGCCACGTTCATACACGGCAGCAATCTCGTCGTCGACGGGGGCTACGTCGTGCAGTAATTCGGAATTCCGGCGCTGGCTCGGAGCGCCGGCACGACGCTTCTCAAGGGAGTTTCTGGACACTACGGGGAGATCTGCGTGTCCGGTTCGACGAACTGAACCTGCGAATAGGCGGCACCGACCGGCCACAATCAGTCAATCTCTTTTCACACGGCAAAGGAAGATAGGTCATGAGCACGCAGGGAAACGTTCAAGTGGTCAACATCAATGACCTGAAACGGTACGCGCCAGAGGCGCGAGTCAATCAGCCTCTGCTGAGCTCTAAGGATCTGGTCACGCGAATGAACTGCTACGAACCAGGTCAGATCACGCCGCTTCACGTTCATCCCGACGACGACGAGGTCGTGTTCTGTGTCGAGGGTCGGGGGGCGGTGACATTCGAAGGGCGGGACGATGTGCCGTTGCTGCCCGGCAGCATCGTCAGCCTGCCGGCCGGGCTTGCGCACCGTATCGAAGCCGCGCCCGATAGTCGAATGGTCGTGATCTACACGACCAATGCAGGGTACACCAGTGCTCGGCCGCATCTGGAAACCGGCGATACGACCGTACGCCTTCCTGGCGAAAAAACCGGTTAGCGTTGTCAATGACCATGGGAGGGGCTCGGGACCATGTTGCATGAGCTTCGCTTTTACGAGATCGCAGCCGGACGCCTTGACGATTACGTTAATCATGCTGGTGCCGTCGCGGTGCCGTTTCGGGGCGACCGCTACGGGAAGCTGTTAGGCTTTTGGTTCTGCGAGGCCGGCGCCGTCAATTGTGCGTTCAACCTGTGGGAGCACGAGAGTGTCGCGACGCGCGAAGCGTTGCGCGCTGAGCTGCAAAAGCAGGATGCTTGGCGGAATGAATATCTGCATCATTCCCAGCCGCTGATGCGGCGCCAGTTCTCGCGTTTGTTAACGCCTTGTGCTGCTGTTAAAGCGCCCTCAGGGGCTGCGAATGCCTATCATCTTCGAATATTCCGGACCCGCGCGGGAAAAACGCAGGAGCTTGCCTCACTGCTGCAGACGGCGCTTCCAGCCGACTTGCGGGAGAACGTTGTCGGTACTTGGACAGGCAATTCCGGTGAGGTGAACGAAGTCGTGCATCTTTCGGCGCACCCACAAACCGAACCCCTCGCGCGGATACTTCAGACATCGAGCTGGCACGCATTCCTCAAGGAACACGGAGGCTATGTCGACGAGATCAAATCGAGTCTGATGATGCCCGCGGATTTTTCACCGTGGCGTTGATCATTCAAGGTGCTCGTAAGATATCCTGAACATCCGCAGGCGCTGTGAGTCCACCGATGTTCCTTTCATGTGCTTTTTTGGGACCGCCCATTCCCGAACACATCTGAAGCGGCTCATAAGAACAGATGCAACTCTCTATTGCAGAAGCCACCGATCTGGCCGTGCGCGCACTTACGCGAGCGGGCATGACTCAGCATGCCGCGCGCCTCGTTGCCGATCACCTGGTAGATGCCAACCTCTGCGGACACGAGTTCTCCAGCCTGCCGCGCGTACTCGCCATTGCGGACGAGCTCGAAAAAAAGACTAATCCTCCTGGCGAGATCCGGATCGTGCGAGAGGATCGCTGTTCGGCGCTGATCGACGGCGGGGACAACGTCGGATACGTCGTATCGATCACGGCGATCGATAAGGCGATGGAGATCTGCAGGAATAACGGCATGGCGCTCGTCGGCGCCAACAACACCTGGTTCAGCGGACGTCTTGCGTACTACGTCGAACGCATCGCGCGCCAAGGCTATGTAGCGATGCACACGACGAATACGACAGCTCGCGTCGCGCCATACGGCGGCATCGACCGGCTGATGGGAACCAACCCCTTCGCAGTCGCCTTTCCAGCTGAAGACGATCCGCTAATCATCGACATCGGCACCTCGGCGACCTCGTGGGGAGATGTGGTGCTGGCACGCACCAAAGGCGAACCGTTGCCGCAAGGCGTTGCCGTCGATACGCGGGGTCGGCCGACAGTCGATCCGTCGGCAGCGCTCGAGGGCGCGTTCCTGCCGTGGGGCGGCCATCGCGGAAGCGGGCTCTCGCTCGCGGTGCAATTGCTCGGGATGCTCGTCGGCAGCGCAACGGTCATTCATGATGTCAGCAACTTTGGCCTGTTTTTTCTGGTGATCGATCCTGATGTTCTGTTGCCGGACGGGGACTATAGGGCGCGCGTGTCCGAGCTGCGGCGTGCGATCGCGGCGAACCGGCCGCTCCCAGGCATGCCGCATGTCCGCGTGCCTGGCGACGGCAGCTTGCAAAGGCGCAGGAACGCAATTGCGATCGGCAAGGTGAATCTCGACGAAATAGTCTACGAGCGGATACTCGCCTTATGCGACTGACACGCAACGGCCGCGGGCAATAAGCCGGGGGGCTGAGCACCGACGTGCCGTTAACTGCGGTCTCCAAATTAGGCGGGCCAGCCGAGACTACGGCGTGCTCGCACGAGCACCCTTAAGAAGGGTCGGCGTGGCGTTGGTGGAAGAACTTGCGGCGGATAAGCGCACGCAACCGCTCGTTCAGACGTTGATCGTCACCGCGGGCTGCGGCTGAACGCAGTGCGCAGGCGAGCTCGTCGTGGAGATACGTGCAGGTGAGGTGATCTGGTGTCCGCCGAACCGCAAGCATTGGCATGACGCGACGCGGACCACCGCCATGACACATATGGCGATCAAGCAGCCCTCGGCGGGAAGAATGTGGAGTGGATGGAGCAGGTGACTGACGAGGAATATCTTGTCGGCCCACCGAACCAGGCCTGGTAGGCCTCGTGACGTTTGCTGAAGAGCTACCGCGCCCGGTTAAGTCGTGCTGCCCAGCCTTCGTACGCGCAGTCACCGCGCTCGCGTTCAGCGCCAGTAACGTGCACGTTAAGCGCGTATTCCGGATTCGCTGCAACGATTCTCACGCCCAAGTTACTCATATTGTTCGCTTTCGAACGCGTATGTCTGTCGCGAGAGCGACGGTCGGAATATCCGTGTAAGGACAGGGACGTAAGTTGGTGCTGCTGCAGGCCTTTCGCGTTGATTGCATTTCACCGCCGGAAATGTCTGCAAGGCATTGTCGGCAGAAATTCGAAGAAATATTCCGGAGACCCTACAAACTGTTCAAGTGCTAAGTGCTTGACGGTGTTTGGCTCCCCGACCTGGGCTCGAACCAGGGACCTGCGGATTAACAGTCCGGCCGCCGAAGTCATAGTAAGTTGTGGAAACTCCGCGCCAAACGCAAGGAGCCGTCCGGAATATCTCTGCGTCTTACGCGAAAATTCTGCTTAGGAATCAACCGCGCTGGTGCCTGTATTCCGTCAGCCCGGCGTCACGTGCTCCTGCGACGGGGAGCGCGAAAGACAACCACAAACCGTCTATCGGCTCTAGAGCCTGTTATGAAGTTGAGACCATCGGAATAAGCCGATGAAGCATAAGACAGGCGAAGGCAAGGTAGTGAAACCCAGCGAGGGTTTGGGCAAGCCGTTCATAGTCGCGTGCCAAGCGCCGGAAGCGCGCGGCCCAGGCGAAGCTGCGTTCAACCACCCATCGGCGCGGCAGCATACAGCCGTTACTCGCCGGGCTGATTGTCGGCACTGTTCTGCACCACCTGCTCGCTTATTTCGCAGATACGCGATTGCTCGGCAACACGATCGGCGACATTGATTTTCTCGGCATGGCACAAGGAAACCTGGGCGCAACATGGAATCACGTACAGCCGACGTGGCTGTTCGAAACCACGCTGCTCGTCCTGCCGTACGCCGCATTCATGGCGCTGCAGGGCGTAATGGAAGCGGCACTGAACTCTGTCCAGATCGCAGAGGCTACCGGCGTGCGCCCTGACGTTAACCGCTCGCTCATTGGACAGGGCGTTGCAAACATCCTCTGCGGAGCGCTCGGCAGCTTGCCGATAGGCACCGCCCCGACCCAGTCCTCTATCGCGGCGCGCATGCGCAATGTCAACAGACTTATCCCAGCAGGAAGCGCCGTCGTGCTCATGCTCGTGATCGGATGCTTCGGCTTCATGCTGGAGCCTGTACCGATCGCGGTACTGGCGGGGTTGTTGCTCACTTCGGCCGTGGGCCTCATCGATCGGTGGGCCCGCGCGCTCGCCACCCGTGTCCTGCACGGTCACTCCGATCGCGACCTTCTGTGGAATCTTGGAATCGTCGCAGCCGTCTCCGGCGCCTTCTTTGCGGGGGGCGTGCCACTCGCGCTTGCAGTCGGGGCGGTACTTGCCATGATTCTGCTGGCGGTCAGTCTGTCCGCGGCGACCACCTTCAGCAGCCGTAGCGGCCTCGCGTTCTCCTCCACGCGCGCGTGGCCGCGCGATCAAATGGAATGGCTCGCACAGGAACGCTCGACCATACAGGTCGTGCGCCCGCGCGGAGGACTTTTCTTTGGCACTGCCGATCAGCTGGCAACGGCTCTGGACGATCTCCCCCGCTCCATCAGGTACTGCGTAATCGACCTCGAAGGGGTCACGACAATCGATGCGACGGCGTACCAGATCCTGTCGGCGAACGCGAAGAAGCTCGAGCGCGGTGGGACGATTACCACGCTTGCCGGGGTTGACGGGGGTGCCGAGGAAGTGAGAAGGCTCGTCGCCCTCGGCCTGCAATGTCCCGACCCAACGCGCTACTGGTTCGCAGATCTTGACCACGCGCTCGAATGGATAGAGATCGACCTCCTGACGAAGAAACGGCCGGACCTGCCGCTGCCGGAAAGCGTCAAGTTCGCCAACACGGATCTGACCCGCGATTTGTCCGACGCCGAAGTCGCGGCGCTCGAATCCTGTGCCGAGTACGTCGAGCAGGCCGCCGGCACGCGGCTTTTCCGCACGGGTGACGACGGCTCTTCACTGTACGTGGTCTTGCAGGGTCTGGTGGAGATTCGTGTATTCGATGAAGCCGAACGCGTCGGACGCAGGCTCGGCTCGTTCGGTCCGGGCGCCGTATTCGGAGAGGTCGCCCTGCTGACCAACGGCAAACGCAGCGCGGATGCAGGGTGCGTGGCGACTACCAGAATGTACAAACTGGACCAGCGAGCCATAGAGGCATTGGCCCGCAGTAACCCGGAGCTGCACGGCAAACTCAGCCGCAATCTGGCAAGTCATCTCGCGCTCCGTCTGCTCGGTGCGACGGAGATCGTACGGGGCCGACGGTGAGACGTAGCGTGAGTGTTGGTGAGTCGGGCCGCTGCAAAGGAAGAGCCGTAACACGTTAGGCTGATTCGGTGTGAAGGAATCACGATAGCTCAAAGCAATTTATTTACAACAGCGTGCGATCGGCCTGTAAGTTGTTGGCCTGTCCTGCTTTTAACGCGACGGCAGCCGGGAGCGCGCATTCAGGCGCGAGCGAGACGCCCCTTTCGGCCGCAAGCTTGTTGAGTCACCCAAGTATTTTGTGCATGATCGGCGCCGCGCGGATAAGTAAAAGAACGAAATATCAATGGCTGGGCAGGGGCTTCGGACGCGACTGAAACGGTTCATATTCGATGGGGGTTGGCTCGTGCCGATCCTCACGGTTGCGGCTGCCGTCGTCTGCTACCACTTCGATCCGCTCCCGCTTCAGGCGCTGCGCAACGCGGCCTTCGACCAATATCAGCGCTGGGATGACCGCACCTATAAAGACACTCCGGTCAGGGTCATCGACATCGACGACGAAAGCCTGACCCGGCTGGGTCAGTTTCCGTGGCCGCGCAACCGTATCGCGGATCTCCTGCGGCGCCTGCAGGACGCCGGAGCTGCCTCGATCGCTTTCGACATCGTATTCGCCGAGCCCGACCGCACATCGCCTGCCGCCATACTGGAAACGTGGCAGCCGCCGGCGCCGCTGCGAGGAATGATCGCGTCACTGCCGGACCACGACGCGCTCCTCGCGAAACAGGTCGCGCAGGGGCGCACGGTGCTGGGCCATGTCATGAGCAACGATATCGCGCCGCCAACGAATTTCCACGCGCCGTACGTCATCCGCTCGCGCGGTCCTTCGCCGGCGCCCTACCTCCACTCGCATCGCGGCACGGTTGCCGCGCTGCCGAATATCCAGGCGGCCGCGGCGGGCCACGGCAGCTTCAACTTCGACCCGGGCGCCGACGGCGTCGTGCGTAAGGCGCCGCTCTTCCTCAGGTTGGGCAACGAGATCGTGCCCTCGCTCGCGATGGAGGCCTTGCGCGTGGGCGTGGGATCTTCGAGTTATCTCATCATCACGTCGGCGGAGGGCGTCGGGATCGAGTCCGTGAGGGTCGGTGAGTACCGCATACCCGCGACGAGCGAAGGCGAGATCTGGATTCGCTTCACCCGCGGTTGGCAGGCGCGCACGATTCCCGCCTGGAAAGTTCTCGCCGGGGAGGTGCCGGACGACGAGATCAAGGGCCGCATCCTCTTCGTCGGCACCTCCGCCAAGGCCCTGGCGGATCTGCGCTTCAATCCATTGGGCGGCGCAATTCCTGGCGTGGAGGCGCACGCGCACGTGCTCGACCAGATACTCGCCGACGACCATCTCATCTATCCCAATTGGGCGCCTGCGCTCGAGCTCGGCGTCATCATCATGCTGGGGCTCCTCGTCGGGTTCGTCGCGATGCACGCGAGCGCGCTCGTCGCCGCCAGCGTAGTGGCGGTTATCGTCGGCGCTGCCGCGTGGGGCGCCTGGTATCTCTACTCGGCGCACGGGCTGCTCCTCGATCCGGCAACGCCCGCTCTGGCGCTCGTCATCACCTTCGTTGTGTGCAGCCTCTATCACCACGTGATGAGCGAACGCCGCCAGCGCTGGGTGAGAGAGGCGTTCGCGCGCTATGTCTCGCCGAACCGCGTGCAGCACATCGTCGACAACCCCGATGCGCTCGAGCTCGGCGGCACCCAGCGCGAATGCAGCTTCGTCTTTACCGACCTCGCCGGCTTCACGACGCTCATGGAAAAGCTCGGAGACCCCACAAAAGCCGTCGCGTTGCTGAACGAGTATCTCGACAACATGATCCAGATCGCGTTCCGGCACGGCGGCACGCTCGACCGTATCGTCGGCGACGCGGTGGCGATCATGTTTTCGGCGCCCGTCGAACTGCCCGACCATCCGCAGCGCGCGGTGCGATGCGCGGAAGAGATGTTCCACTTCTCCATGAAGTTCTCGCTGGACGCGCACGCGCGCGGCGTTCCGTTCGGCATCACGCGCATCGGCGTGCATACCGGGGAAGTCACGGTAGGCAACTTTGGCGGGAAGACGATCTTCGACTATCGCGCGCTGGGCGACCCGGTCAACACGGCGGCGCGTCTCGAGCAGGTCAACAAATTCCTGGGGACGCTCGTGTGCGTCTCCGAAGACACGATGGCGGGCGTTCACGGGGTGCCGATGCGGCCCGTGGGCAGGCTCGTGCTCAAGGGCAAGGCGCTCACGCTCGCCGTTTTCCAGCCCCTGTTCTCGGCGGTCCCGGAAGACACCGCACCGCTGGCTGAGTACAACGCTGCTTACGCGCAAATGGTCGCGCAGGACCCGAAGGCGGAGGAGTCCTTCGCGCGTCTTGCCCACCGCTACCCGCGCGACCCGCTCATCAAGCTTCACCTGAAGAGACTGCTGGCCGGCGAGACCGGCGAAACCGTTGCCGATCGCCGCGGCGCACCGAAGAAGGTCGAGGCTGCGGAGCCCGACAATGCCGGGACCATTGCCGAGAAGCACGAAGGCGTGTCAGTGGCATTCGCGTTGGAAGAGTAGAAAGGAAAATCGAGTGCCGCAATTGAAGCCAACGCTCCGGCCACGGAGCGCTCTGCACGCCGTAGCCGTACGTCCGATCGCCTACAGTGTCATGCTCGCGTGCAGCGGGGCCGCGCTGGGCAATCCAACCGGCGCGCAGGTCGCGGCGGGCGCCGCGAGTCTCGCTACCGCCGGCAAAACGCTTACCGTCACCAACGCCCCCGGCACGATCATCAACTGGCAGGGATTCTCGATCGGTAGGGGCGAGACGACGCGTTTCGTGCAGCAGTCGGCCGCAAGCGCGATCTTGAACCGCGTCGTGGGCCGCGATCCGTCCGCGATCCTCGGCACGCTCGCCTCCAACGGCCGCGTCTTCCTCATCAATCCGAACGGGATCGTCTTCGGCGCGGGCTCCATCGTGAACACAGCCGGCTTCGTCGCTTCTACGCTGAACATGACGGATCAGGATTTTCTGAGCGGCAAACTGCGTTTCGAAGGCGGCGGGCACGGTGTGCTGCACAACGCCGGAACGATCCGCGCGAGCGGCGACATCGTGCTGGTCGGCCCGGCGATTCAGAACGAAGGCCTCATCCGCAGCGACCACGGAAGCGTGCTGCTCGCGGCCGGCAAGGCGCTCACGATCACGAGCCCCGACGCGCACGGCGTGACCTTCACGCTCCAGTCACCGGCAGACAGCGCGATCAACCTGGGAACGATCGAGGCCGCGAATGCGGGCAGCATGTTCGCCGGCACGCTGCGTCACTCCGGTGACATGAACGTCACCGGCGGGCACGTGGACAGCGCCGGGCGCATCGTGCTCGTCGCGCAGAAGGACGCGACCGTGGAGAGCGGCGCGACGCTCAAGGCGAGTGGCGTGCGCGGCGGCGAGGTGACGGTGCAATCGGGCGACACGACGCTCGTCTCCGGCCGCATTGATGCTACGGGCAGCGCCGGCATCGGCGGCAACGTTCGCGTGCTCGGCAGGAACGTCGGGCTCAACGGCAACGCGCTCGTCGACGCCTCCGGCACCACTGGCGGGGGAACAGTGCTCGTCGGCGGCGACTTCCAGGGCCGCAATGCCGACGTGGCGAACGCGTTTCGCACGTACATCGGGCCGCATGCGCTCATCAAAGCCGATGCGACGGCGAACGGCGACGGCGGCAAGGTCATCGTGTGGGCCGACGACTGGACGAAGTTCCACGGGCGCATCAGCGCGCGCGGCGGACCCGGAGGCGGCAACGGCGGCTTCGCGGAAGTCTCGGGCAAGCAGAACCTGCTCTTCAACGGGCTCGTCGATCTCGGCGCGCCCCGTGGCTCGGCGGGCAGGCTGCTGCTCGATCCGCTGATCATCAATGTGGGGGCGGCGACTACGGACGATGGCGCGCTCAGCGACAATCAGATCACTTTCGCCGAGGGTGGCGCGGCGACCTTCAACATCAGCGCCGGCGCGCTCGAGACGAGCCTTGGCGCAGCCGACACGCTGCTTCAGGCCACGCAGGACATCAATTTCAATGTGGCGGTCAACGCCGCAGGCCCGGGCAACCTGACTGTCCAGGCCGGGAGCAACATCAACGTACTCGCAAGCCTTCAGACGAACGGCAACATCCTCCTCAGCGCTAACGATAGCGGGGGAGGCCCCCCCGCTGGAAACGGCCGCGTGTTCGTGAGCGCGCCCATTACCTCGACGGGTGCGACCCCGACGATCGAACTCCGCAGCAACGGCAGCGTCGAGGCACACGTGCTGGGTGCGAACCTGAACGCTGGCGGCGGGACGGTCACCATTTCCGGCCGCACGCTGCTCAACGCCGCGAGCGTGGTGACGGGCAATACCGCGATCAACCTGGACGCGATCGGCGGCGGCTTCGATCTCACCACGACCTCCGCGGGGACGGTGACCTTCGGCGGCGGCGTGGGCACCGGCGTGCCGGCCAACAGTCTCACGTCGCTCAGCGTCAACGGCGGCGGCACCGCACAGATGAACGGCGGGGAGGTCATCACGACCGGCGCCCAGGTCTACGACAACGCGGTGGTGCTGGGTGCGAACACGACGGTCACTTCGACCGGCGGCGGGAACATCAGCTTCGAGTTCGTCGATTCCGCGGCCGCCGGAGGTCCTTACGATCTCACCGTGAACACTTCCGGGGGGACACGTTTCGGACGCGACGTTGGGGGCACGACCAGACTCAGGTCGCTTACGACCGACGCCGGCGGCACCACCGACATCGATGTCGGCGTCGCTACCACGGTCGCGCAGACGTACAACGACGCGCTGACGCTGAATTTTAGCAACAATGCGCTGGACTCGGGCACAGGCACCATTACGATCGGCACCAGTCTCGGCGTCAATGGCGTTAATCACGTGGCGACACTGATCGCCGACGAGATCGATTTTCCCGCGACGCCCAACACGGTCTCGGGGTTCAACCTTAATCTGTTTCCGTCAACCCTCGCGACGAATATCGTCATCGGCGGCGCGGGCGGCAACCCCGGGACGCTCGATATCTCCACTCAGGATATTGCCGCGCTGGGGGTCGCATTCAACCAGGTCCTTATCGGACAGGCGGGCGTCACGGGCACGACGACCATTAACGCCGCCACTTTCCAGGATAAGTTATTCATAAGGGGCGGCAACATAACGGTAAATGGAGCGCTCACGAATACCGCCAGCACTGCCTTCGTTACGCTCCAGGCGCCGGTGGGCGGCATTGCGCTCAACAACAACATCACCACCAACGACGGAGACATCGGTCTGCAGGGCCCGGTCACATTGGGCGCCGATGTCACGCTCAACGCTGGCACGGCCCTCATCAACTTTTTCGGTTCCGGCATCGTTAACGGTGCGCACAGCCTTCAGACGATCGCCGGCACCCTGACGAGGTTCGACGGCGCGGTGGGCGGTACGACGCCGCTGACCCAGCTCCAGGTGAGCGGCCCCGTCGAGATCAACGGCGGTTCGGTCCGCACGGCGAGCTCGCAGTTGTACCAAGGGCCGGTGACGCTGGGCGCACCGACGGTGCTGACTGCCGAAACGGGCGCCGTCAACTTCGACGCTCTCGCGACCGTCACCGCGGGCACCAACGCGCTCACGATCACGGCGGATCAGATGGGCTTCCTCGCCGGAGCGAATTCCGTGACCGGGGCGGGCAGCATCACGCTACAGCCGTTCACGCAAGGTGGGTCGATCGGCATTGCGGGCGGCGCGGGCACGCTTCAACTCAATCCCGCCGTGCTGCAGGACGGATTCAGCTCGATCACGATCGGCCGTTCCGACGGTACCGGCGCGACGACGGTGAGCGCCGTCACTTTCAACGATCCGGTCGTCATCCGGCAGCCCGGAGCCAACGGCAGCGTCGCGGTGAACGGATTGATTACCGGAGCAGGCAACGCCTCGGTGACGCTTACCGGCGGTTCAGGCGGGATCGCGCTCAACAACGACATTACGACCAATGCTCAGCCGATCGAGCTGAACGGCCCGGTTACCCTCGGTGTCGCCAACAGAACACTCGACGACAACGGAGGCGGAGGGAACATCACGTTCAACGGCACGATCGATGGCGGGTTCGACTTGAGAGCGATCACGAACTTGGCGACGTTCAACGGTGCCGTGGGCAGCGGTACCGCGCTGACAAGCCTGCGCGCGGGCGGGTTCGTGAACTTGAATGCCGGCTCGGTCACCACCACTGGCCTTCAGAGCTATGGCAACAACGTGGCGCTGTTCAAAGACACGACCCTGACTGCGGGTGGCGATATCGTATTCT
>CAYODZ010000081.1:0-1573 GCA_964402835.1 uncultured Gammaproteobacteria bacterium
TCCCGCGTGCTGGTGGGTGCTGAGGGGATCGAACCCCCGACATTCGCCTTGTAAGGGCGACGCTCTCCCAGCTGAGCTAAGCACCCTTGGAAGAGCGCGCTAGTTTACTGATTCCTTCAGCGCTTTGCCAGCCTTGAAGCCCGGAACTTTGCTCGCCGGAATGTGGATTTCGGCGCCGGTCTTCGGGTTGCGACCCATGCGTGCAGCACGCTGCTTCACGGTGAAAGTTCCGAAGCCGACGAGCGCGACGGAGTCACCTTTCGAAAGCGCACCGCTGATCGCCGACAAGGTCGACTCCACGGCGCGGGTTGCGTCCGCTTTCGACAAGTCAGTCGAAGCGGCGACGGCATCAATCAGTTCTGCCTTGTTCATTTGTATGGTGTCCCCTTTAGTGGATAAACCTTGGTTTTTCTAGGATTCTTGCGGCCTGCCGGTTTTATACCAGCGGCCGCATCCGAAGGTCAACCGCGCATTCTCAGTGCGCTCTGGCGCCCTTTTCCTCGGCTGGTTTGGCCGCTTCTGGCTCGGCCGGCGGCGGGTCGACCTTGGGCGTTGGGTGGCTCGCGAGGGCCACTTCGAGCACTTGGTCGATCCAGCGAACTGGCCGTATATCAAGCTGTTTCTTGATGTTCTTCGGAATCTCCGCAAGATCCTTTTCGTTCTCTTCCGGAATCAGCACGATCTCGATGCCACCGCGGTGCGCCGCGAGCAGTTTTTCCTTGAGTCCACCGATCGGCAGCACTTCGCCGCGCAAAGTGATCTCGCCAGTCATCGCGACGTTCGCTTTCACGGGCGCGCCGGTCAACGCGGAAACGAGCGCGGTGCACATACCGACGCCGGCGGACGGACCGTCTTTCGGCGTCGCACCCTCGGGTACGTGCACGTGCACGTCGAGTTTTTGGTGGAAGTCCGGGTCAACGCCGAGGCTCGCGGCGCGCGAACGCACGACCGTCATCGCCGCTTGCACCGACTCCTGCATCACCGAACCGAGCTGGCCGGTGAGGTTCAACTTGCCCTTGCCCGTCACGACCGCGGCCTCGATGGTCAGAAGCTCACCGCCGACTTCGGTCCACGCAAGGCCCGTGACCTGGCCGACGCGGTCTTGCTCTTCGGCACGGCCGTAGCGGTAGCGCGCCACGCCGAGGTATTTCTCGAGCGACTTCGCCGTGACTTTGACGGTTGAGTCGGATGGCTTCAGCAGCGCCTCCTTCACGACCTTGCGACACAGCTTCGAGAGTTCGCGTTCGAGGTTACGGACGCCGGACTCGCGCGTGTAGTGACGGATGATCTCGCGGATGATGTTCTCGCTGATCTCGAGCTCGCCCTTCTTCACGCCGTTTGCTTTCATCTGCTTCGGCAACAAATAGCGCGACGCGATGTTCAGCTTCTCGTCCTCGGTGTAACCCGGGATGCGGATGACTTCCATACGGTCGAGCAGCGGGCCCGGGATGTGCAGCGTGTTCGCCGTACACACAAACATCACGTCCGACAGGTCGTAGTCGACTTCGAGGTAATGGTCGGAGAACGTCGCGTTCTGCTCCGGGTCGAGCACCTCGAGCAGCGCCGACGACGG
>CAYODZ010000082.1:0-1976 GCA_964402835.1 uncultured Gammaproteobacteria bacterium
GCATAGGCCATGTCGAAGCCCGCCCCGTTGTCGGCAATGACAATCACCGATTTCTCTTCGTCTTTTTCGCACGCGACCGATATCACGCCCACGTCGCAGCCCACGGTGTACTTCCACGCGTTATCGATCAGATGCACGATCGCCTGCGACATCAAGCGCGGATCGGCGCTCACCAGCAGCGAGGCCGGCGACTTGAACTCGACCCGCCGGTGTGGCTCACGCATCTCGAGGCCTTTAATCTCGTTGCGCGCGAGCAAAGCGATGTCGACTGGCTGGCGCTGGACGCGTTTTTGGCTTATGCCAGACAACTCGAGCAGGCCGTCGATCAGGACACCCATCGCCTCGGACGCTTCCTGGATGCGATTAACGTAGTGGGCGCCGTCCTCGCCGAGTTGCTTGGCGCAATCCTCACGCAGCGCGTCGGTGAAGCCCGTGAGGCTACGCAGCGGCGCTCGCAGGTCGTGCGAGACCGCGTGCATCAGCAAGTCGAGCTCGGTGCGAAGCTCATTGGCGCTCCGCACACGGTCAGTGACGTCGGCCGCCACGAAGCCGACGCAATCACCGGTGTCGTCGGCGATGAAACGACTCACGAGGTAATCCCCGTCCGGGCGCTTCGCTCGTTCGAGATGCTCGATCCCGACGAGCGAGCGCTTGTTTTCGATGACTGCGTCGATGCCCGCCCATAGACGCTCGCGGTTCACGCCCTCCCAAAGGTCCGCCTCGAACGATTTCGAATGCCAGGTGAGTTCGCCGTTGGCGTCGGTAATCCAGGCCGCGAACGGGCTGTGGTCGAGGAAGCGCGTGAACCGCTGCTCGGCCGACCGCAGCTCGATGATCTCGCGGTCGAGCGCGCGCTCGTACCACGCGATAAAGCCGCCCATGACGAGCGCCGTGACGAGCACAAACCACAAGCCCTTCCAGGTCTGCACCGCGGCTAGCGTTTCGAAATCGTCGAACAACGACGCGGCGATGCGGTCTGAGGTGACAATCCAAACGCCACTCAGCACGAGGTAGCCGCCCGCGACCATTAGCGCAAGCCGCAGGCCCGGTATCATTGGAACTTAATCTCGTCCGGCGGCATCGGCTTACCGAGCAAGTAGCCTTGGACTTCATCGCAGTCGAGCGCTTTAAGGTATTCAAGCTGTGCTTCGGTCTCGACACCTTCCGCAACCGTCCGCATGCCGAGGCTCTTCGCCACCGCGACAATTGCACGCACGATTGCAGCATCGTTCTCGTCATCCGGCAGTCCCATCACGAACGCCCGATCAATCTTGAGGTCATTGATTGGAAACCGCTTGAGGTAGCTCAGCGACGAGTACCCGGTGCCGAAGTCGTCCACCGCGATCCGGACACCACGTTCGCTGATCTGTTTCAGCGTTTCCGCGACTTCCGCAGAATCGCCGACCAGCATGCTCTCCGTGATTTCGAGCGACAGGGCACGCGATCCGAGGCCGCTTCTCAGCAACGCTTGGTCGATTCGATCGACAAGGTCGCCCGAGCGAAACTGGCGTCCGCTAAGGTTTACCGCGACGCAAACGTCGTGGCCTTCGCCATTCCACACAACGCTCTGCCGGCACGCCTCGTTCAGGGCCCACTCACCGATGGCCCCGATCATGCCCGTGCTCTCTGCGATTTCTATGAATACCCCCGGCGGCAGCATGCCCTTCTCCGGGTGCTGCCAACGAATGAGCGCTTCAAGGCCCGCAAGCTTGCGTGTCTTGATGTCGAATCGCGGTTGGTAGTGCAGCACGAACTCGTTGTTCGCGAGTGCAGTCCGAAGCCCATTGGCGATAATCAGCGTATCCAGCGCGTGCTCGTTCATCTCCGCGGAGAAAAACTGATAGGCGTCGCGGCCCTGCTCTTTTGCCCGATACATCGCGACGTCCGCGTTTGACAGCAGCGTTGCCACGAGCGCCCCGTCCTGCGGGTACAGGCTGATACCGACCGAGCAGGTCACGTACATCTCGTGACCGCGG
>CAYODZ010000083.1:0-22419 GCA_964402835.1 uncultured Gammaproteobacteria bacterium
ATGCTGCCTTGGATCGTGATCGATTGGGACGTGCCCGCCATCAAAGGCTGTTCCTCGTCCGTACCTGCCACGAACGCCGGCGTCGAACTGACCGTCAGGCCCGTCGTGCTGCCGAATTGCAGGCCGCCATGAACCACGCTCAACGTCACTTGCAAATCAATCTCCGCCGGATCGTGAACATCGTCCACGTCGGCCACGGTGATCCCCACGTTGCCGCCATTGACCAAGACCAGACCGCTCGGCGCGTCTTCATCCGTCGTCGCACTTAAGCCAGCGGGAACCGTAATCGTCGGAGCGTCGTTGATCGGCAATACCGTCAGCGTAATGTCCGTGGTCGCCGTCAATGCCTTGAGATCGGTCGGATCGTTCGACACCGTATCCTTGTCCGTGAAGCCCAAGTCGTTCACCAGCACCGTCAACACTTCTGACAGCGTGCCCGTATTGAAGTTCTCGTCCCCGAAGTAGGTCAGCGTCGCCAAGGCCGTATTCAAGTCGTCGATGCTGCCTTGGATCGTGATCGATTGGGACGTGCCCGCCATCAAAGGCTGTTCCTCGTCCGTACCTGCCACGAACGCCGGCGTCGAACTGACCGTCAGGCCCGTCGTGCTGCCGAATTGCAGGCCGCCATGAATCACGCTCAACGTCACCTGCAGTTCAATCACCGCGGGGTCGTGAACATCGTCCACATCGTCCACCGTGATCCCCACGCTGCTGCCATCGACCAGGGCCAGACCGCTCGGCGTGTCTTCGTCCACCGTCACGCTTAAGCCAGCGGGGACCGTAATCGTCGGTGCGTCATTGATCGGCTCCACCGTCAGCGTGATGTCCGTGGTCGTCGTTAATGCCTCCGGTTCGGTCGGATTGTTCGACACCGTATCCTTGTCCGTGAAGCCCAAGTCGTTCACCAGCACCGTCAACACTTCTGACAACGTGCCCGTATTGAAGTTCTCGTCCCCGAAGTAGGTCAGCGTCAACAATGCCGCATTCAGTTCGGCAATGGTTCCTTGAATCGTTACCGATTGATTCGTGTTGCCGACGAGGGGCTCTTCCGTATCCATACCGCTTACCGCCGCGATCGAAGTCACCGGCGAAGCACCGCCTGAAAGGTCGATCGTCAACCCGCCATGCAAAACGCTCAACGTCACCTGCAATTCAATCATCGCCGGGTCGTGAACATCGTCCACATCGTCCACCGTGATCCCCACGTTGCCGCCATCGACCAAGACCAGACCGCTCGGCGCGTCTTCATCCGTCGTCACACTTAAGCCAGCGGGAACCGTAATCGTCGGAGCGTCGTTGATCGGCAATACCGTCAGCGTAACGTCCGTGGTCGCGGTCAATGCGGCCGGATCGCTGGGCACGTTCGACACCGTATCCTTGTCCGTGAAGCCCAAGTCGTTCACCAGCACCGTTAACACTTCTGACAGCGTGCCCGTATTGAAGTTCTCGTCCCCGAAGTAACGCAACGTCTCCAACGCTGTATTCAAATCGTCGATGCTTCCTTGGATCGTGATCGATTGGGACGTGCCCGCCATCAAAGGCTGTTCCTCGTCCGTACCTGCCACGAACGCCGGCGTCGAACTGACCGTCAGGCCCGTCGTGCTGCCGAGTTGCAGGCCGCCATGAACCACGCTCAACGTCACCCGCAACTCGGTCGCCGGATCGTCCGGGGCGTCGACGTCGTCGACCACGATGCCGCCGCCGGTACCAACCAGCAGCAAGCCGGTCATGTCATCCTCGTCGATGACGACCGCGATATCGGCGGGGACCGTGATGGTTGGCGCATCGTTGATCGGCTCGACCGTGACCGTTAACGTCGTGGAGTCGGTGAGGAAGCCCAGGCCGGGCGATGTGGGATCCAAGCCGGTGTTGCCGAGATCCGTGACGTCGATCGTGATGAAGACGTCGCCCGTGGGATTCAACGTGGGATGTACATTGTTCAAACGGTTAAACTCGGACGTCGGCACCGTGTAGACCAACGTGGCCAGCGTCGCGTTGATGTCCGCTTCCCGTCCTTGGAGCGTGACAACGTCCATATCGTTGTTGATAACGACCGTGCCGCCGACCGTGGTGAAGCTAATGGTCCCGTCGTTACCATCGACACCGTCGTTGTCTCCGACGCTGACCGTGACGATCAACTCCGTCAAGCCCGGCAGTTCCAGGAGCGTACCGGCCGTATGTGCGGGGGCTGGGTTTCCGTCGGCACCGCGAACAACCTTCAATGTGCCGGTTGTCGTCCCCGCGGTGCTGCCGGGGGTAGTGCTAATCCCGGTCACGGTCAACAACTCGTCGTCGATGCGAACTTGGAACGGTGCGGCAGGCAACTGCAACAGGTTCGGTGTCGCTCCGTCAGGGACATCCGTGAGAGTCAAGGTTTCAACATCACCGGGCGACGCAGCGGCCAGACCGGAGGAAAGGGGCAAACCGGTTGTCAACAGCCCGACCGATTCGCCGATGACGTGGGCTGGCATCGGGGTGCCGTTGGCACCGCGCGAGACCGTCAATGTGTTACCCGCGATGCTCGTCACTCGCAGCTCCTCGACACCCATGCGAATGTCAAAGGGGGCGGCAGCCGGCAACATCGCGACGTTCAGAACCGTCAAAGACGCGGACGTCCCGGCCGTCGTCTCGGCGGGCAGCGCCGTCGTGGTTTGGGTTTGGACCAGTTCTTGTTCATCGACGTCCGTCACCGCGACCGGCGACGTTGTCACGGAAGCACCGTTGAGGTGGCCGCCGGCCAACGGAGCGTCGAGAGTCAGAATGTTGCCGTCAACTTGCGTCACGCGAAGTTGCTCGCTGCCAAGCTGGACATAGAACGGAGTCGTATTCGGGAACGCGGCGGTACTTGTCACTTGGATCGTCGTCGCACCGGCGGCGGCATTGCCGTTCAACGTCGTCACCAGCGCCAGCGGGTTCATGGCGGGAACGCCGCTGCCATCGTTCGTTCCTTCATCGATCACCAGTCGGCTGGCGGTCGCCGTGGCTCGCGGGGCATCGTTGATCGCGGTGATCGACACTGTGAGCGTCGCGGTGCGCGTCAGCCCGGCGTGGTCCGTCGCTTGGACGACGATCGCGGCGGCACCACCCCGGTTGTTGTTCTGGTCGGCGTGGAAGTCAAACAGCAAGTCGGTAACGACGAGGTTGACCGTCATCAACGTCGGGTTGCTGTTACTCAGCACCTGATAGCTGAGAATGTCTTCGTTGCCATTGTGGAGGTCGTTGTCGTCAAACAGCGGGTCGAGAACCGCACCATTGTTTGGATCAACATCTTCAAGATCAAGGCGGAAATCGACGCCCGGCGCCGGGTCCAGGTTGTCATCTTCATCAAACGTAAGGTCAGCCGTCGTTGGCAGATTCGCGACGATGGGTGCCGTATTTGGCAGGATTCGCACCAGATAATCCTCGACCTCACCGCCGACACCCAAGCCGGTGGGGAACAGCCCGCCGGTCGAGCTAATCCGGAACCGTGCATAGGTGTCGCCGGGGACAAAGGCCACGCTCGAACTGTGATCGCTCGGCGTTACCGTCAATACATTTCGGCCCGCGGTAACGAAGAGCGAGCCGCCAAAGAGACGTTCCTCTTCGGTAAACAACCCGTTTCGATTGAAGTCGATCCAGGCATCCAGGAAGCCGTCAGCGGAGGCCACGACTTCGATGGGAATCTCGTATCCCGCATTCGACTGAGCCGGCACAAAGATTTTGCCGATGGTAACGCCGTCTTCATCATCCCCTTGCAAGTCAACCACGGCATTCCCAAACTGATCGACAAAGGCACGTGCCGAGATCGTCGAGACGACGCTGTTCACCACGGCTTCGATCGCCGTGGCAACATCAATGGGAGTACTGGGGATGGTGCTGATGTCCGAGGGAACCGCGACGGCGGTCAGATCGCCCAAATCGACTCGAATGTTGTTTGGATCGCTCAGCTGGTTGTTCCGATCAAACTCGAATGTCAGCGTGTCGGATCCACGCGTAATGACAAACGTCTGGCCATCCTTGATCCCGCCGGACACGCCGGGAGCAGTAATCGCGAGCGTCGCCGGCATGGCCGGAGTGGTGGTGCCATCGCCATTGACGACGGTGACCGTGGCAAGCGTTTCGCCAAGTTCGATCACCGCTTCGGCGAATAATGTCTTCAGCGGATCGGGATCAACCGTTCCGCTCGCCAAAGTCGTGGCGGTTTGTTCCGCCACGATCGCGGCGTGAATCTTGGCCGCGATTTCATTCGGTGTGTCGCCAGCGGAAATGTCAATCGCCACCACCGGTGCAACGGGAGCAGCACCTCCAAGATCGAACTCGAAAGTGACGCTGTCGACCCCGTCGCTCACCGTAAATTGCTCGCCATCATTGACCGGTCCGGATTGGCCCAGGCCGGCGGCAGTAACGACAAGGCTGACGTCGGCTCCTTGAACCTGAATCTGGTCGGACGGCGTGATCTGGGGAGAAATGGTATCCAGCAAGACGTCGTCGGCAATCGCGGCTTGGATCGCAGCCAAGGTACGGCTGTTTAACAGCGCCTGATTGGGGTTGTCCGAAGCGTTGATCGCGCGATTTCCGAACGTAACGCCGCCTCCGGGAACCGTGTTGAATTCAAACGTTACTGGGAAATTGACGCTATCATCAATCGTGAATCGATCGCCGTCGGTGAGGCCGGCGCCGCCATTTGCGGGCGTGACGACCGTTTGCGTGCGAGGCACTTGAATCGCGAGTCCAGCACCAACCGTCTGAACGCGGACGGGCAACTGAGGCGCCAAGGCGAGACCGATCGTACCGCCGTCGACCGAGACGGAGTGCTCCGGGCGGCTGGCAATCTGGAGCAAGCCGCTGCCGAGGTACTCGACCACTCCGACCGGTTCACCACGGCGGAGGTACTCGGGATCCAGACTCAAGAGATTGGTCGAATCGATCTCCGGATTGATTGCCGCCACCATGGCCGCCCCAATCTGATCGATACTCCAGGTCGGGTCCAATGGAACCGCAACGTTACCGGCCGCCACCGGCGTGGTCCCGGTTACGTCAAACTCGAACGTCACCGCCAGATTCACGCCATCGTCGATCGTGAACGTCGATCCGTCGGCCAGGAAGCCCGTGCCGCTGGCCGCCGGACCGCGCTGCGTCAAGCTGCTGGCGGTCGCGTCCAACGTCGCGCTGGTCCGTGTTCCCTCGATCACCACGACTTCCATCGCGGCTGTATTCTGCACGGTCAGTTGGGGCAAAACGCGTTGTATCGCCGCCACCATCGACGTGCCGATTTCACCTGGGGTATCCGTGGCGGCGAACAGAATCGCGTTGACCGGAAGATCCGAAGCATGCACCAGCAGCGAGCCGGAGTGTGCCGCCGCATTCGTGCCATTGACGCCACGCGTCACGGTCAAGTCGTTCGTGCCGGGAACGCCGACCATCGTGACCGTCAACTCTTCGTCTCCGATCCGAATGTTGAAGGGCGTCACTGCCGTGAATACAGAAGCGTCGGCGACCGTGATCGTCGTGTCGTTGGCGACAATGCCGCCATTCAGACGCGTCGCGATCTCAAACTCAAACGTAGCCGCCGTAATGCCGTCGTTCAACGTAAAGGTCTCGCCATCCGTGACACCCGTCGCCCCGACTTCCAATTCGAACCTTGGTGCCAGCGACAAACGATACTGGACCGCCGATCCCGCCGGTTGATGAGCCTCGGCCAGCCCGCTGCCAGCGGCTGTTGTCACACGCAGGACCGGCGCACCGCCGAGATACAATTGACCGTTGCCCAAATTACGCGGCGTGAACCCGGCCAGATTACCGGCATTCAGATCCGCCTGAATGGCGTCACGCAACCTGTTGGCCAAATCGTCGGTACTCGTGGCTCCCAATGCCGACAAGTCGTACGTAATGGAGTTGATCCCATCAGCAGACAACGTCACCGAACTTGCACCAGTCAGATCGCCGATCGCGGGCAACTGCAGCGTGAACGGTGCCAGCGAAGTGGTGGTTAATCCCGGAGTCGCGGCGGGGATAAAGATCGATTGATCGCGGTCATCACCGCTCGCGGAGATGTTCGGTTGCCCGTCCGTCTCGCCATCGACACGGGTGCCAAGATGAACCGACTCGTCGGCCGGCGTATTGGGATTATCCGGGATCAAGACATGCCGAGCGCCGTCACTGGCCAGCAGCGTGCCGTAGCCGTCCGGGGCGTCACCATAATCAAACTCAAAATCGCCGAGAATAATGGTGAACGCGGTTGTTCCGTCAAGCTGATTATCGCGGAGGAAGTTGCCGGCGTTATCTTGAATCAGCGTGTTGTCTAACATGATGACGTAAACGCTGTTCGGCTCCCAGAGCGTTGACAGCGGCGTCAGCAATAGCACTCCCGTGCTGGCGTTGTACCCGAGCGTGTAGTCCGTATCCTCGACCAACGCTTCACCGTTGCGTGTGATACGCACGGCACGTTGCGAGATCGTGGCGTCCGGGTCGTCCGGATCGCTCAGCTCGGTCAAGATATCGACGGTTCTGGCGTTGATGCCGGTCCCCTGGAACGGTGCGTCGGGGCCGGCTCCATCACCCAGCAGTATGGAAAAACGTTCGAGGAAGATATCGGTTCGGTAGACAACCGTCGCATTGGGATCGAGATCTTGCCCTTCGGCATCATTATCAATGGGAATCAACAGCTTGGCATAAGGTCGTTCGTCATCCGCCTTGTCGACCGCACCACGATCTTTGAAGACCGAGGAGCCCGCTCCCAGCGGATCTTCGACCGAGTCGACTCGCAATTGCCCATAGACATCCCGGTCGGGGGCGAAAATCGCCGACTGGGGCAGGCCGAGTTGATTCTTGAAACTCGCATAGTTGGGGCGGTCTTGAAGGATGTTCAAAGAACTATCGACGATCGGCGAACCATCGGCCGGATAGAAATTGCCGCGGACGGCGTTCGTAAACAGTGGATCGGCGGGTGTCAATTGGAGCGGTGATGAGCCGAGCCCCGCGCCAACAACATTGTTTTCGTTATTACGGTAGGCGGTTGAACCGATCACCGTCGAAGCTGATCCCGCGCCAATGATGATGCCGTCTTGAAATCCAGCCACCACGTTGTTCAGAATCGTCGGCGCGGCATTGGTCTCGACAACGATACCGGCACCCGTTGCGGCACCGCCCGGAACACCAGTGTTTGGGTCAATCCGGAAGATAAATGGTGCGTCCAGGATGGTCGCATCGAGGGTCGCCTGATTATTGGGACGGCCAAGGCTAATGAAGTTGACGCCGTCCCCGGAATCGAAACCGAGTTGCGCACCCGTACCACCGAAGCCGGCCGTGCCACTGCTCGCATCCCCGGTAGTCCAATTCATCGCCCCATAATTAAACGCCACAATGTCACCCGCTGGGTCGTCCTCGATGTACAGCGTGAACGTATTGGTCGCGCCCGTATTCGCGGAACTCGTCGTGTTATAGTAACCGACATCAACCCAGTCGAGTTGAACGACCGGATTGCCGTTCAAGCTGGTTCCAGTCGTCAGATGCACGGTCCCAGCAGAGCCGCCACCAGGACGTAGACGCGTATCCACGTCAGCCCAAAACGGCGCGATGATTGGTCTTGTTTGAGGGAAACCAGTTGCGGTGAACTGGCCTAGCGCGGTCGCAAAGGTGATATTGCCGTTGTTATTGACGAAGAAGTTCGTAAACGTATTGCCGTAGAACTCGAAATTGAATCCGAACGCTTGTTGTGCTGAAGACCCGTCATCGTTCGGTGCCATAATGGTGGCTGGATTCACCGGCAAGAATTGAATGTTGACCGCTTGCTGCTGCTGTTGCGTTTCTCCGGTTCCCACGATCGTGTTGTTGACGATGCGACCAAATGGAATTGCGGCGTTCGGGGGTGTCGCTGGTTCTCCGGCGAAGCGAATTCCGCCACCCGCCTCACTCGCCACGATAATGTTGTTTTGGATCACGGCACCGGGGGCAAGCTTATCATTATTGAGCTGGGCAAAATTGATGGGCCCGCCGGGATAGGTCCGATTTCCATTGACGTCGCGCGCTCCCGGATGAACATCGATGCCCCACGCCGCGGCATTGCTGATTGTGTTGTTTTCGATCAGCAGCAAGCCTTGGTCGCGATACCGGTTGGAATCGCCGAGCCGGTTGTAGGACTCGATCGTTGAACTGCCGTCGTCGGCATTGACAACTAGCGAGGCGGCGTTGAAGGCATAACCGGAAGCGAACGCCGTGATCAGTACCGTGCGTGATCCGTCGTTGGTGAATTCGTCGACCGCGTCGATGTTGAAATTGGCGGTCAGGCTGCCGGCCGGAATAGTCACCGTGATCCGGGCGCCTTGCGTTCCCGTGAGCGGATCGCTCAACAGCGCTTCGCTCGGATCGCTACTGACCAGCGTCACCATTAAATCGTCCGGTCGGATGGCGTTCAGCGTGACCGTGCCGGTGGCCGCCGCCAATCCCGCATTTTCGACAATCGGGGAACCCGCGATGGCGACCGTCATCGTCGGCGGAGACTGGTTGTCGGTCACGTCCACGACATCGTAGATCGGCGCGTAAGTGCGGCCCGCTACGGAAGCCGCAGTGATGATCGCCGTTTGAGTTCCATCGACCAAGAAGTCGTTCTGGCCTAGAACAGTGCGCGTCCCGGTGGCCGAAAAATTAAAAATATTGAGATTGCCGCCGATGACGATTGCCTCGGTCGTATCGCTGCTGCCAACTTGAATGGTGGCAGTGCCGATCGCGTCGCTGCGGGTAACCAGCGCGCCGGCAAAACCGGTTTCGCTGAGCGTGTCCACACCGAGCACTTCGGCGGCCTGCACCTCCACCGTCATTGTGGCATTGAGTTCATCCACATCGTCTACGGCGGACACGACATGTCGCGCCGTGTCGTGGCCCGTGGCGGTGGCCGTAATGAGCGATGATTGAATTCCGGTGGTCGTCGTGTTGTCGAACGCCGTGAGCGTCAGAACCGTGCTGCCGGTAAACGTGACGACTCTCGGGCTTGAAAATCCATCAACCCGGACGATGTTCGAGTCAAACGTGAGCGTCACCGCAACGGGGTTTGTGGACGTGGACGACAAGGTCGCCGTGGTGGTCGTCGGACCGTTGAGTCCGTCTTCGCTCAAGACCGGCGGATCGGGCGCAACGATATCCAACTGGAGCGTTTCCTGGAACGGCGAGAAGACGTCCGTGAACACGTCCATGTCGGCCGACGTCAGGCTGTTGTCCGCCCACACGACACGGGCTTGATTGCCCGTGGTTACCAGCCCGATGTAGTTGCCGAAGTTGTAGGGATTTTTATTTGGGTTGGTGGTCGAGTTATTCGAAACGCCGTCGGAGATCAGGCGATTCTCGGTGAAGGTGTTGCCGTTGTCCTGACTGATGCCGCCGAAGACTTGCACGAGTTCGTTCCCCGCGTCATTGCGGGCATCGTACCACGCGGCATAAACGTGTCCCGTCGTTTGGTCGACGCGGACTTGCGGCAGGAACTGGCTGTTCGTACCGCCATCATTGTTGACTGTGGCCGGTGCGTCAGCCGCGACAGCGGCCAATGTCGTTCCCTGCTGTACGAAGATGTCGGTATTGGCTCCGCCGCCCGCACCGAGTCCCGTGTATCCGATATAGATTCGCCCGGCACCTGCACCGGTCCGCTTTACATCGATCGTGGGTGCGGCCAGAATCCCGCGATCGGCCTGCGCAGGGATCGGGTACTTGGCGGGTATGGGGCCGAAAACGCCCGACGTGGCGATCTGCACATCCGTACCGAAGGTTACGGCTCCGTCGGTGGATACATCCGCGAAAATGGTGGCCACACCAGCATTCGTAATGTGATCTTCCCACACGACGTACACTTGACCCGTCGGTCCTACTGCGGGAACTGGAAAGTCTAGACCAACTCCGGGTGCGGTGGCGAGACGCGTGTCCTGGGCGACGGTTAGGCCACTGTCAATCGACTTCGCGATGTGAACGCGATCCGACGCTTCGGCATTGATGTAGGTCACATAAACATTCTGCTGCGTGGGAATTGCCGGATCGCGGCCGGTCGTGACAAAGCCCGGCTTGTTCGTCCCCAGCGGACCGGCAACGATCGCGAGGTCGTTCGTAAACGAAACACCGCCGTTGGTGCTTGTCGCCAGCCGGATCGTCGTTGTCGCCGCATCCGTCGTTGCATAGCTAACGAACACATTATCCAGCGTGTCAATCGCGACTGACGCGGCGAAGCGATCCGTTGGATTCAGCCCGTCTTGGGCGTTTCCGATCGTCGAGCGAGCCCAGGTCACACCACCATCGAAGGAACGATAGACGCGGATGTTGTTGCTCGTGTGATCGTTCGCCACAGCGACAATGTGCAGCGGGTCGTTCGGGTTGACCGCCACCTGCATTTCGGATTCTTGCTGACTTTCGACACCCACGGCCAAGTTGCTGATATTTCGGTCTGCCGCATCGGTCACCGTGATCGGTTGCGCGGCGTTGTTGGCCACGGGGTAGCCCGTCGCATGGGCCGAGACCAGCAAGCCCGTTTGCGTCCCATCCAACACGGGATCATTGACGCCGTCTTGCACGGCGCTGATCGTAAACGTCGCCGTGTTCGTGTTGGCCGGAATCGTAACACCAGCAGGAACCGACAATTCGCTCGCGTCGTGGCTCACCAAGGTGATGACCTGGTCCGTCGAAAAGACGCGGTTGGTCGTAATCCTGGCGGTGGTCGTTCCGTTGACTTCATTGATCGATAAGGGACCTGTAATCACCATTGTGAGCGTCGGGGTCACGGTACTGTCCGTCACGGTCATTGTCTCGGTGACGCTGGCGAAACCGGATGCCAGGGCAGCGACGGGCACCATCGATTGGTCACCATCGGCGACGTAATCTTGAATCGCTCGCAATTCGAAGTCCGCACTCGCGACTCCCGCCGGAATCACAAGGGTGTGCGTGTAAATCTGCTCGGCCGCGTGCCCGCCCACCGACACATTCAGCGTATAAGTGGCGCCATTGGGCACCGCCGGACCAAAAACGGAACCGCCGGACGCGAACGATCCGCTGGCGGCAACGGCGACGACATACCTCCCGACGACAGGGAACGTGATGTCCAAAAACGAGTCCGTGCCCGACGTGCTGCCGCTGGCACCGCGTGTGATCAGGGAGTCGTCGTTCTGGCCCGTGGGGGTGAGGAGGATGCCCGCGGGAGTGAAGACGAAAATCTGGCTGTTAAATCCGCCGGTCGTGTGATCGATATCGAAGATGCCGCGCGATCCTGCCGTCTCGACGTTGAAAGAGTAATAATCGAAGGTTCCGTCCCCGGTCCCTTGAATCGAAACATGCGGGATCGTGGTCGACGTATTGACGGTCGTGTCGCCGATGTCTTCATTGAAGAGCAGCGTCCACTTGGCCGTCGTTTCGAGATCTTGCGCCGCGGCCCGCGAGTTATTCGGCTCGATCTCGGCCACAATCGTGTCCGGACCCGGCTGCAGTTCGCTCGGATCCAGACCGGCGATGACGACGGTCAGCGGATTGTCCAGAATCGCGTTATTGCGTGTCACGGTGCCGGTGCCCGCCAGACCGCCTTCGTCCAAACTGCCGGGCAACGTCAAACTGAGTGTGGCCGTGTCGTCGTCAAACACATTCAACGCCCCGCTCACGCCCGTGTAACCGAACACGCTCGGCGTGACCACGATCGTTTGGGTTCCGTCCGCGATCATGTCATCCACGACAAACAGGTCGGCCGTGCCGGTGGTCGAGCCGCCGGGAATGTTAACGACGGTCGAGAGAGTCACGCCGGGAGTCGTGAACGAGGCATTCGGACGACCGACCGCCGTGCCGGGATCTGACATGTTCAGCGTCACATTGACGCCGCCGGCCGGCGCGGGAGTTTCCAGCGTGACGGTGACAGTCGTGGCCGGTGTCGGCAGCGAGGCGGCATCGCTTTCATTGATCGACGCGGCGCCAAAGCTTACCGTGGCATTCGCCGCCGCCGACCCCAGGATCACGTTCTTGGCATCGACCAGATCGACGCGATTGCTGGTACTGGTGTGAACGATCGCCAAAACGCCGAAGTTTGCCACGCCGTTGATGGCGTTGCGGATCGCGATGGCGACTTGATCGTCGGTCATGCCGACGTTGAAGTTGACGGCAGTATTGCCCGTCGCGACGCCGCCGCTGTTGTTGAACTCGAACGTCTTGGTGGTGCGGCCAATGACCGAGAAGGTTGTGCCGTCGGTCAAGCTGCTGCCCGGTGGCGCGACAATCGTGTAACCCTGATCGATGCGCTCGTTCGTGTCATACGTTGGGCTCGCCGCGGTGCGACCGTTGAAGAACGCGGGATTCAAGCTGAAGCCGATGGCGATATCGGGCTCGGTCTCGCTGGTCAGACCCGCGAAGTCATCGGCGCGGCGCACTTCGACTTGATACGGTCCGCTGAGAACTTCCGGCTGCGGCATGGCCGACTCGGGCGGTTGCGGCATCGAAAAGAAGTCGACCCCGCCAGACCGGGTCCCGCTGGCCATCTCACCTCGTTCCGAGAACCCGATGATAATGTCATCGACGTAAAAGCCCTCGAAGTTGTTGTTTTGCGTTCGAATCGAACGGAGGCCGCTGGTGAACTCGCCAAAGCTGGCGTCGATCGTCCCTTCGGTCGGATCATTCATGGTCCCCGCAGTGCTGAAATCAAAGCGTAATTTGAGATTCGCCTGCCCGGCGTAACCGCCCAAGTCGATCCGTGCTTGCCGCCAGTTGTTGCTGTCAAACAATTCCTGCACCTGCTGATCGCGAACCGTGCTGCCGAACCGCAAGCCTTCGTTGGACGAGTCGGTCCAAACCATCGGCAGTTCGGCATCGTTACCGATTTGCGTGCTGCGAGTCGAGTTGTTCGTGGCGATCAGTTCCCACGTGGCACCGTCATCCTTCGAGATGAAGGCGCGGGCACTGTCACGGAACGGGTTGGTGCCGTCCGAAGTGCTCGTCGAACCACCATGGTTTTCGGTCTGCAGGAAGTAATTGAAGTACAGGGTCGGCTTGTCCTGTGACGCATACGGTTCGAGGCTGAACGAACTGGTCTCCAGACTCCCGAGCGCTCCGCCTGGAGCATTGTAGTTATTGCCAATGCTGTCATTGCCAATGGTCAAGTCGCTGTGAAACACGTTGCTGAGGATGCCGTACTGGGCATTGTTCGCCTGGAAGCCGAGGTAGCTGTATTTCGTGCCACCCGGGATATCATATTCTTCCAGGCCAAAGTAAAAACTCGCTCCGCCTTCCGCCTGATCAGAACCTACGCCATTGATGTTGACGGAAACGTCTCCGGGCGTGCGGCTGTTGTCGAACAGCGGCTCGATGCCATGCCGGGCGTCCGGCTGGCCACGACGGAACGTCGGGTGCCACAGATTGAAGTCGATCGGCGAGAACGCCAGGCCCGTGACGTTATTCAAGCCAGTATTGATCGTCGTGCTGTCCGCGACATTATCGCCATCGCTGTCGAAGATGGCCTGCGGCACGCCTGCGGTATCGAGGGCGTAAAGATCGCCTGTCGAGGATATCGCAAACAACAGATCGCGGTAACGGGCGGGAATCTCGTTGCCCGCCGCGTCGAATTCGCTGACGTTTTGCGGTCCCAGGGATAAACCTTGAAAGTTGACGCCAGGGAAGTTCGCGATGCGTGTCGCAGCCCCTGAATTTTCATTGATCGAGATGAACTCGCCGCCGCTGGTAACACCGTAGAGCTGCCCACCGGTAATCGCGGAATAGGCCAAGCCGGTGACAAAACCCTGGAGAGGACCCAGCGGATCGGTGCCGTTGTTGCCGACGGTCACGTTCTGTTGCGGCCCGGGAATCCCTAAGGTGAATGTTGTGGAGCCCGACAAAATCGTGGTACCAGCGTTTCCATTCGTCACCGCGGCCGTCACCATTGAACCGGCCGTCGCGTGTCCGTTGATCAGATCGACAAGTGTCTGCAACGTCTGTACGGCATTGTTCGTGTTGTTGAGGTTGACGGTAATAACCCCGCTGCCTGGATTGGCGCTGGTGACTTGGGTTCCGCCCCCGCCGCGCGAGACGATCACGGTAATCCCGTTACCCCCTTCACCCGGGGCTCGCGATTGAATGGTGACTCCGCCGCTGGTGGGTGTCGCATCCGCGAAACCACGGCGAGCATCGGCAAAAGTAACGCCGGCCGGCTGGATGTTGCCTTCAAGACCAAACCGACTGGTCCGCGCCGCGGAACCGTTTGCGCCTTCCGAATCACCGCGATATAGTTTCGAGTTGAAACTCGCTGCTCCACCCACGTTAAATCCCGACTCGCGAACGGAGTACATCACGTCGTACTGGGCATCGAAGTTGTTCGCCCCGAAGCGGTCAAACGTCAGCGCGTCCACGTCGTCGGTGAACGTTAACTCGTCCATCGTCGGTACCGGATTGTTGCCGTTCGGTTGCGGAGTCGGCGTTCCACTAGGGATATTATCATCTCCGATCGTCGTCAGCGCACCATTGCCGGGATCAATCGTGACTAACCTTCCGGCCAAGTTGGGAATGTTGTTCTGCGTTTGCGCGGCCGTATTGTCCCGTCTTTGGTAACCGTAAAAGACCCCATCGGAACGAATCGCCAAGTCCTGGATGGTGTCCACGGAGTTACCGGGAGCCAGATCGTTCGTCACCCGCGTGACGGTTCCTCCCTGGTACGGATTGACGGTCCATAACTGATCGCCGTTGGCCGCCGCGGCGAACAACATCACATCACCGAGATTGAATGGACGTACGTGAGCCGACAACGAGAGGGTGCTGGTAATGTCAAGTAAGGGGGTTGTTTCCACGGGTGGAATCGCCGTGCCGTTGGACGAGTAGCCCGTGAACCCTATGTGGTCCTCGGCGATGCGGGTGACCGAGTTGACTGGCTCCAAGCGGAAGTTCGGATCGAACGGCGTGAACCGGAAATACTGGTCCAGCGGATCAGGCAGCCACAAGTTCGACGAAACGGCGATGCGGTAATCGGCGGCGGCGTTTGCGGGGACGTGGACAGGGCCAATAAACGGGTCATTAAAGCCCAGCGAGCCACGGCTCAACTCGGTCGTGTCGGGGATCACGCCGGGACGGCCTTGGTCGTCCTCGATGTTCGATTCACGACCGATCAGCAGCAAGTTTCCGTCCGGGTCAAAGACATACAGGCTGTTGTCGCCGCGCACGGCGCCATCGGAGTAATCCAAATCAAATACGGCGGCAATCGTCTTGCCACCGTCGTTAATGCCCCCAATGGATTGAATCGAACCCGGTGCGTGGTCGACGTCAAGCTGATACCAGTCCCGCTGATTCGCGTTATTCAGATTGCCCGCGATCGTGATCGATGCGCGATCCATTTCCAAGAGGTTGCCGAGAGCCTGGGGCGCGCCGAAGTTGCTGCCGCCGATCTCGGAGGTCTCGCCAACGATCAACGAATGGGCGGGCAAGCCGCGAACGTCCAGTCCCGTCGTCGCGTACCGGATGTCCGCGTACCGGACGGTCGAGCCCGGGAATTCGTCCACCTGCTTCATGCGAATCTGTAATTGATAAGCACCGCTTGTCAATCCGCCGCCCAGGTTCGTAATTGCGTTGTCGGGACTCGGATTACTACGTACGCGAACGTAATAGGTTCCGGTCGCCCCCGTCCCCGGCAACACGACCCGCATGCTGGGATCGCGGAAGTTGGTCGTATAGAAGTCGCCAATCAACAGCGCATCGTCGTGGGCGGTCTGAGCGATCGTTCCCGAGAGGTCCGAATTCGTAATGGATCGAGCCAGCACCGTACCGGAAATATTCACCAACTCGACGACCGCGTCCAACGTGGGAGAAGTCTGGTCGATATCAAACCAGACTTCCGTCCCCGGCGTCGCTTTGAAACTGTAGACGTCCAGATCCGTTGTATCGTCCAGACTGATGAACCCGTGTACTTCGAAGCCCAAGACGCTGTTCTCGTCGCCGCTCTTTTCGTTCGGCGCCAGGGTGCCCAAGGGCTGTGCGACAGTCGGAGTTCGATTCACATCCACGCCATCCGTAAAGGCACTCTCCGACTCGTCCACCGAGCGGACATTGCGGTCATTGCTGAACTTGTCCAACAAAATGCCGCGCCAGTCGCCCGGTCTGGGCACTCCGGGCACCGTGGCCCCCGTGATGTCGTCCATGCCGTTCGCATCGACATCCAGGCCGTCGTTGTTCGTATCCAGCAACACGCGGCCGCTGGGCGTGAAACCCGCCCCGACCGAATCGTCAAACAGCGACGTGAGCACAACCGGATGTCCGACCGCGCCGATCACTTGGACCGTGCCGCCGACGCGGTCATCGATCTCCAACGGTGTTCCGGTCGCGGTGAATCCAGCCGAAGTGCTTCCCTGCAACTTGACGACCAAGCTCTCCGAGTTACTACTTTGCAGCCGCAGTCCTCCGTAGGTATGGAGGTTCTCCACGATGACCTCGCCCCGAAGAATGTGGACGATGTCGGTATCGTCCCACACGGTTTTGGTGGTCAGCTCCTCGCCCCGAACCGTCATGCCGTTCGGCGTGTTGTTATCCAGCCGATTGAGCCGAACCAAGGGCCCGCTGTTGTCGCCCAAGGTTTTGAAGGCATCGAGGGTTCCGGTCGCGCGGCCGTAATCACGGACGTTGCGGGCTTGGAGCGAATTCGCATTGATATTGATGACGCCACCCGCGTTGTCGCGGATGATATTGTTGACGATGATCGGCTGAGAACCACTCACGTGAATCGTCGAGTTCGAGTTTCCACCGCGGCCGTTGCGTGCGGTGTTGCCGCCGGAATTAGCTGCTCCGCCGGCATTTTCTTCCAGGACGCTGTTCGTCAATCGCAGGCGGGCTTGATGCAATTCAATCGCATTGAACCGGTCGAAGCCACCTTCGATCGGAACTTCTCCGCCGCCAAATGCAATCAGCGCATTATCGATGCTGCCGCTGGAGACGTGGTTGAACATCAGTCCGCCCCAATCACCTGGAGAGCCGCTGCTGGTGCCGTCCGAATTGGTGTCAAAGGTTCCGCTGCCGCCAAATCGATCGTCCGCGGCGGACGTAATAATGACTTGCCGCTGAGCGGTGCCTTCGGCAATCAGATTCGAGGCCCCACGCTGCATTTCAATGCGCGCGTTGCCCAACTTGACGACGACACCTGGATCGACATGCAATCGGCCGCTGAGCCGGGCCGTTGTGTTCAGGGGCCCTCCAGCGCTGCCTGTGATCAGCAGATTTTCGGTGATGACATGGACGATATCATCGTCGTCAAATCGTGCCGTGACATCGAGCTTTTCCAACGGGTTGCCGAGCAGTGTCTCGATACGAACGAACAGACCGTTGACACTACTGCCAGATAAGTAATTGCCGTAAATGTCCGGACCGAGGCGGCCGCCCGCGTCGTCAAAGCTGTTCGGGTTCGCCGACATCGACGCGCCGTCGCTGTTGGTGATCGTGTTAAACGACACGGTCGGACGCGCGACAATCATGTGAATTGGGGTGAATACTTCCTCGTTCGACCCAACGGAGACCTTGCCCCCGCCATTATTGATATCCGCGTGATTGACGTAGTTCAGGAAGACACCGCTCTGTTCGAGATCGGAATCTTCGCGGAAGACGACGCCGCCGAAATCTCCCGGTTTTGGCGCCGGTCCAACGCCATCACTATTGCCGCCAACGGTGTCATTTCTGAACGAGCGGAAGAAGACCTTGTTCTCGGGTGTACCAAGGATTTGGATGGCGGCACCGCGACGATCCACCAGCACGGAGGAAGTTCCGGCGTCGAGACTTCCCTTGCGAAGCTTTAAGAGCGTACCGGCATCGAACATTGCGGTAACGCCCTGGGGTACTTCGATGATCTCGCCATCGGGGAGCGGAGTGCCCGCATTGTCGAGGCCGACCAAATATGGCTTCGCGTCGGCAAGCGTGCTGATGTCACCGTCGAGGCCGGAGTTGCCCACCACTCGCACAAGATTGGGCACGTTAATCAGCGCCTCGGAGCCTCGCACGTCAAGATTGACGATGCCGCTCAGCGTCACGACGTCGGCATTGGCGGTGGCCGTCCCGGCACCGAAGACAGCGTCCACGGCAGCTTTGATGGCCAATGCGTAAGCCGCGGCATCATCGCCAGGAAACACGTCGACGGGATTGACCGCGGCAGGGACGTTGCGGACGGTTGCGCCCGCAGAATGGCCGGCTGGCGAGGTTGCGTTCACGGCTCGCGTGACGGTCAGCGTGTTCGTGCCGGTGTCGACCGCGGTGACGCGAAGCTCTTCGCTGTCGATACGGATGTCAAACGGAAGCGCGGTAATCGGAAACGGAGCCGTACTTGAAACGGTTATCGCTGTCGAAAAAGGGGTGATCGATGCGTCCAAGCTTGCCACGAGATCGAATTCAAAGGTGACCGGCGCCGACGAGCCGTCATCGATGACGAACGTATCACCGTCCGCGACCGTTACGATGCCATTGCGATCCGTGGGCACGATGATCCGATTGGCGGCCTGCTGCATGGCGAAGGAGATTGTGTCGTAAGGTCCGGTCGTGGGAACGCCGCTTGTTCCCACAAGTTGCCCATTTCCATCAACGGTACCGGCGCGTTGATCGTTGGCCTTGTCGACAAAAATCGTATGTTGACTGCTCTCGAACCAAAAGCTGAACGTACCGCCTGGTTTGCCATCCGCATCGCCGTCGAACAGTGTCCCGACCCCGTTCGTCGCCGCACCATCTTGATCGACCATCGTTGAGTTGGGGGCGGGGGTCAGATTGAGCAGCAAGTCGTACACCCCATCGGTTCGCCCACCGAATCCGCTGTCCGCGATGTTCGGGTCGTAGTCGGCATTGCCCGTGCTGCTGACACCGAGATAGTATGTCCCCACGGTCAGATCGATTCCGATGAAGGAGTCGTTGCTAAAGTAGTTGTCGTTTTGCGAGATGACTTCGCGCGTTCCATCGGCGTTTTCGCGGTACAGCGTCAGGACGCTATCCAGCATGCTTGTCGTCGCGCGGCGTTCGGCAACTGTTTCCGCGGTAAAATATCCGGGCTCGGTCACTTCGAACTTGTACAAATCAATATCGGTGCTGTCGGGCCGCCACAACCGTTGGAAGTGGACGATGTCATGATCGCCAGGAAAGACCTCGTTCGGAACACCGCTTCCTTGCACCGAAGGAATATCATACGAGTGCCCCCCCCCTAACGAATGCCCAATTTCATGGAACATGACGCTGAAGAAGCCGCTCCCGAAGACGTTCGTCGAATTGGGGAAATCCGCGAAGTCGAGAACCACCAGTCCCGGGCCTCCGCGTCCGGCAACTCCCCCCGGACCGCTAATGTCGGTCGGCTCCGCTGCCTTCAAATCCCCCTTCATGATCCTCGTGCCACCAGCGGACACTTCTCTGAATTGAATGCCGAGATACGAGCCGTACAGCTCGTAGATTTCGCGCACAACTTGTTTTTCCGTCTCGGAAATGAAGTTGGGAAAGCCACCCACGGAATCCGGAAAGCTGTAACCGCGAATCGTGATCGCGCCGGGCAGATCCGGCCCTAACCCAAAGGTCGGTAGGTGCTGCTCCGGCTGGATCAAGCGATGTCCGGGTTCATCTTCTCCGCCTGGATACCTGGGCATCGGCACATTTTGCGCCTGGATACTCGCGGTGTGCTTGACACCCGCGATCCCTAAATTGCCAAGTTGCGTCGCACCGACGAATGTTGTGTCGTTTGGCTCGTTATCTGGAATTGCGTTGTCGACATCAATCTCCAAGAGGTACGAACCGGTACCGCCGGCGGACCCCTTGCCAGCCACTTCGACAAAGAGCGTGCCGCCACCGCCTGCGCCGATTGTCAAGGTATCGGCACCAATTGCATTGGCCATCCCCACCACCGTAGTGCCGTCGCTGCCAAGCAACCGAACATCAGGGTCGAGAGTACTTGAATGCGGCGTCAATTTAATCGTTAGCGTTACCCCCGCAGCCACGTCAATCTTATAAAGGTCGATGTCCGTTTCGTCCGTGCTCGTTCCACCGCGATCACCGATGAAACCGACGTAAGCGAATCCTGTCGTGTCGAACAGAGTCCCCACACCGACGGCGGTCGTCGACGTGTCGTTCGATTCGTCGCTTGTGCCGACGTCCAGGCGGTACGTTCCGTCAGGAATGGAAGCGAACGTCAGCGCAGCGGTGTTGTCGATCGGGTCATAAGTCACATTGGTCGGGAGCAGAATCGCGTGATCACTCGCGTCCGCGCTAACCGCGGTATCGACCATCCGGTAGAATTTCGGGTCGGTGGCATCGGCAGGATCGAGTTCGTCGTCGCTGAAGTAGACGATGATTTGATTTTCCGCTTGGCTGAGACCGTCTTCACGAACGACGCTGATGCTGGTGTTTGTACCGACTAGCCCCGTATCATCGACACCCATTTTCGGCTCTTCGCCAGCGAATTGCCCCTGAAGCTCGATCAACCACGGACCACCGGAACTCGGCCCAGTGACGACGATGTCACCAGGCTGGACGTGCGCCAGTTCATTCAACCGGTTCTCGATGGCTTGCCGGACGTCGCCGCCCGTGGCATTGATCGGAAGTGTTGATCGCAATGTTCCCGTCGAGCGATCTTCCAAACTCAGTGTGAACTGGCCGCCTGTCACCGTGCCATTGAATGTCACACTGTGCGAGTTGCGACTGATCGGCTGTGGAACAACGGCGACGACTTGGGCTCCACGAGCGAGCCGGAACGTCTGAGAGAAATTCGCGGCAGTGCCAGCAATCGAGAACGGTTCATCGCTTCGATTTGTAAGCGGCGACGAGCCAAGCCCATCGATCTCGATCTGGTAGGTGTCATCGGGAAACGCCACCGAAGGATCGGTCACGTTATGCGAGGCAGAACTTCCGGGGCGCAGCACAATGCTCTGAAGGTTCGCATTATCGGTACCACCAGGTTTGTTCAGGCCAAGGAATCCTAGAGAGACGGTCACCTCGTTGCCGTCCCCGAAGGTGCCATCACCACCGCTACGAACAAGGCGAACGCTGTTGGCAATCGTCGCTTCGTCCAGATCCGCGCCGCCCTTGAACAGCAAGTTGAACTCGCGGGGGGCGGTGTGCAGCGTGTCGCCTTCCTGCAGTAACGCGGCTTCATCGGGACGGATGGCGATCAGTTCGGGACCGGCCAGCAAGCGGCGATCCTCGAGTTGTTCGGTCAGCAGCTTGCGCGAGAATCGGCGATGATGTTCGCGCTGTCGCTGCTTGTGTTGCTTGGTGAGAGTCTTGACGATCGACCGTGCTCGTCGGAGCGTCATAGGATGATCCCTGTCTACGAAAAATGAAATAACTAAAGTTCAAAGTTCAAAGTTTCACGTTCAAAGTGCCATACGTGTGTGCCGTACGGACTGTGTGCCACTGGCTCTGCCAGTGCCGCCGGTTGCGTGCCACTGCTGTCGGCTGCGTGCCAGTGTTGTCGACTGTGTGCCAGTGTTGTCGACTGTGTGCCACTGGCTGTGCCAGTGCCGTCGGTTGCGTGCCACTGCTGTCGTTGCGTGCCAGTGTTGTCGACTGTGTGCCACTGGCTGTGCCAGTGCCTGCCGTTTGTGGCTGTTCGGATGTCCGAAGAGCACGGGAAGAGCCAGGGGCACCCGAAGAGCACTGGCAGAGCCAGTGGCACCCGAAGAGCCGGTGGGACCTCGAGCATCCCGAGGATAAAAAGCTTGATCTGGCACTAGCTGTCGCCTCTCAGAAAATCTTGTCCCAGTAATAAATCGGTGAGCGCGGCGTCAGCCAGTTGATCGTGACCTAACAGGTCATCTTCGGGGGCGTGATCCCGGGCGAGATCGTTGAGGATGTCGTCCAAATTGGCGCTGACGTGGTCGGCATGTGGCAAAGAATATAACTCTCTACCGTAGCGATCCTCCCGGCTTTCCACAAGCGAATCCGCCGCCCGCCGGTTGCCGACCGACCAGGGCGCCACCAATTCGTCATGCAGCGCGGGGGGCATCTCGCTGGTCGCCGAATAGCGGGATTCCCGGTAGCCGGGTGTGAACTCCGACACCAGGACCGACGCGGCCCCTGTGGCATCGACCGTCCCCAACACGTCGGCCTGCGTTCCAAACGCCTCGCCCTCGCCCTGATTGCTTCCCGGGCCGTTCAAGAAGTTGATGACTAGCAACGCGTCGATCGGCGTGAGTTGTCCATCACCGTTGACGTCGACGAACGGCGGCGGCGAGTCACCAGTCGTCGGCGCGGCGAGCGGTCCCGTCCCGTTCCTGTTGATCCGGTTGATGACAAGCAAGACGTCGATTGGCGAGACAAATCCGTCCCCGTCCACGTCCAAAAATCCATCGGCTCCGTTTGCCGCTTGATCGGCGGGATTCTGCCAAGGACGGAAGGGAGTGACCGTCACGGTGACCGTCGCCGGCGTCGAAACACCGCCGATGTCGTCCCTGACCGTGTAGCGGAACGTATCGGTTCCCGAGAAGGCCAGGTTCGGAGTGTAGGTCGCGACAC
>CAYODZ010000084.1:0-1807 GCA_964402835.1 uncultured Gammaproteobacteria bacterium
GTGAAGTTCAGGGCGAATTGTTCGGGCGGAGAGGTTTCGGGGGGAGTCTGAAACGGGTCATCGAGCCAGTCCTTCAAGTCCCGGTAGGTGAAGAGGTTGAGGCGCAGCATCGAGGCGAGGTTCGAGAACGACCAGCGAGCTTGGGACAGGTGATGAAGCCAACGCAGGAGCAGCAGGGCGATCAAGGCTGTCCAAATCTGGATCCGAAGGGCGTTCTCGCTCGTGCCGATGAAGGTCTTGATCCTCAGGTTCTGCTTCAGGGCCTTGAAGAAGAGCTCGATCTGCCAACGGTCGCGGTAGATCGCCGAGATCGTCGTGGCTCCGAAGTCGAGGTGGTTGGTCAGCAGGACGATCTCGCGCTCCTCCTCCGCGTCCCAGACCACTACGCGGCGCAGCAGCTCCGGACAGGCCTTCTGCCCCTTCGGACTGGTCAGGCGGATGATCTGGTCGGCCAAGATGGGACGGTTCTGCGGTGCTTCTCGGTGCTCGACGACCTCGTAGGTCGTCCCCTCCTTCATCCGTGTCACGAAGTACACGCCGCTGCGAGTCCACCGCCCGAAGAGCTCGAAGTCGTTGTAGGCGCGGTCCATCGCCACGATCGAACCCGGCTTCATCTCGAGCGATTGGGCGATGCGGACATCGGCCCGCTTGCCCTCGGTAATCACCGCGTAGGAGGGCATGTAGTCGCTATGGTCCAGCAGGACATGGACTTTCACCCCGCCCTTGGTCTGACGGTAGCTCGCCCAGGGAAACAGCTCCAGGCACAGAGAGATGGTCGTGGAGTCGAGAGACAGCAGTCGGTTCTTGAACCGGAAAGCATGCTGCTTCGCCGGGCCCGTCTGCTTGCGGGCACGGAACCGCGCCAGCAGAGACCAGAAGAGCGACTCGTACAGGCTGGCAGGCCGATGCTCGTTGGCATAGGCCAGCGTCGACTTCTTCGGCGCCTTCTCGATGCCGAGGTGGTTCAGCTTCCCCAGACAGCAGGCCAGGCCGTTGCAGATCTCTCGCAGAGAGTCGGCCCGCGCCAAGTGGGAGAACAGCATCGCCACGCACTGCGTCCAGCAGGTGAAGCCCTTGGAACCGCGTTCCGCCCGGTGCTCCTTGGAGAGAGCCGCAAACTCCGTCCTCGACACATGCTGCAAGAGTTGACCGAACAGGCTCGCATTCCGTACCATCGTCCTGCCCTCCTCGACTTGCCAGTGGTCGTTGCGAGTCTTCACCGGACTCGCGGGAGGGCAATCCTACCTTCCAGACAGGCCACCGGCACACGCCCACTAGTTTCGCCGCCTCCAGAAGCCGACCCCGAAAACGTGGAAGTCGGAGAATTATCTTGGACACGAGTGCTCTGATCTGAACCGCCGCGCGCCTGGCCACGCGCAGCCGATACCTCAACCACGACTCCGCGAGCGGATCTCCTCGAGCAGCTCGGTCCCGTCGACGAACTCGCCGCGGCGGATCTCCTCCATCGCCTCGAGCAACTCCACCTCCTCGTCGGCTCCGAGTCGGAAGGAGCTCTCCTCCTCGGGAACCAGCACCGCGACGCTCTCGCCCTCGGCGAGCGTCTCCGGCGGGATCTCGACCTTGCCTCCGACCACTTTTCCGGCGATGAGTTTCATTCGATCGACTCCTTCCGTACGATCGCGGTAGCTACCCGCCCACCCGCACCACATCCCGTACGAAGCTCGACTCCCCCGCCAGCTCGTCGCGCAGGCCGACCGCGACCTCCTGCACTCCGGGGCGCATCAGCAGGTCGGCGGCGTAGACGAAGCTCTTGGTGCGGGCGACGTCGATCTCGGCGGCGGGGATG
>CAYODZ010000085.1:0-11666 GCA_964402835.1 uncultured Gammaproteobacteria bacterium
TCTCGATTCTTATGTGGACACTGTCGAGCGCTTCACAGCCAGGCGGCAGTTCCTCCGGAACCGGGATGGTTACACGGATGGTTCCGGCCCGCGGGGCGTCGTCGACCGGGGTGATCGGCGCGACCAGGTATTCGGCCTGCAATACGGGCGGTGGCGGGGGAACGAGTGGCCCCGGGTCAACCGACCTGACGGACCAGGCGCTCCATCTTCCGAACGCATCGGTTGCGGCAATCCCGTACGTCGCTGCTCCCGGAGACACTCCCGGGTCGGTCAGCATCCAGCGATTGCTCCCCTTGGTGCGCCGGGCGCCCGGATCAAGCACCCGGTAGGCGGTGTGGGTTCGCTCTGAGTTCATCGGCTCGAAGGTACCGCCGGTCTGCCGATACCAGGCATAGGCCACTGCGCCCACGGGCTGATCGAAGTCGACGTCGACGAGACGGCGGAGGTTTGGTGCCGACTCCACCCACCTCACGTGTTGTGCCACGGGATTCCCGGGAGGCAGCAAAGGCGGCTGCGATGGTGGCACAACTGCAACGAAGGCTTCGAGCACGACTCTCGGATCTGCGATGTCGAGGTCGTGCGCGCCAAGTCCATGCCTTTCTAACGCTGCAAGGACGGTCTCCGTCTCCTCGGAGTCGGGGAAGACCCGATCCGGGTCGAACGAGGCCCGAATTCGGTACACGCTGTCATTTTGTGTGATCGGGTCGATGTCAACCATTGACAGTCCTGCCCAACGGGCAATGCTCGGATCTCGAGTGGCGGCCATTAGCAGCGCGTAGCTTGGCACGTCAAGTGTTGCGACCGTGGTCCCCGAGCTCCCTTCGAGAGGCTCAGGCTGCCGATGAGACAAAGCTGACGTTGGATGGTCGAGCATCTTCTCGTAGCGGTCCCGCAGCAGTGGATCTACGAAGCTTAGTACACGATCCCACTCCCGATCCTCGTCGTTCGGGCCCGGCGCGAGCGTCGTCGGCCCCATGGCGTCGACAAGCGACACCACCAGGGGCGACCCGTCACGCACACGCCCTTCCGCAACGACGACCGGATCGGCGATTGGCGCCGATCCGTAGCCAGCAAGCCCGTCGAAGGGTGGGCCGACCATCGCAATCCGCTCGAACTGCAGGCGCCGCGCACACTCGAGGCTCCATGCCGATGCGGCCGTGATTCGTCCTGGTCCTACGACTCTCACTGCGTTGATGCCGGACGCAGTGACCCAGATGGCGTTGGATCCCTGGGCAGAACCGTGCTGCACCGGCACGAAACCCTCAGGGCTGAGCAGCCCACCAACCACCCGTTCCGGGGCGATGCCCTCTACGACGAGCTGGACTGCCAGCGTGCCCGATACTCCTACGCTGGGACGGCACCAGACCGATAGGCCGGCTGGAAGCGAGAACGGCAAAGTTGCGCCGAGGCCGTGACCGAGCTCAGAGATATGGACTGGCAGTACTGAGCAGACCTCGACGATTCCGCCATCGAGCGCGGCTCGACTGATCTCGACGGGGCCGTTGGGAAATCCAAGCACAGGGTGGTAAGTCCAACGCAGGTGGACACCGGGGCGGAGATCGGCGACCGCGCCGAGCGCCGGCAGGGCAGAGATCGAAAGGATTCTTGGCGAGAGAGCCATGTCACACCTCCCAGTCGATCGATTGGGGCGTACGCCCGATACGGTGCTCGACGCTGATCGTCGTGGACAAGGTATCGAGCCTGCCGTTGGTCACCCCGGTCACTCTCGAGTCCTCGTAGTCGAGCCTGAGTCGCGGGTCCTCGCCTGGCAGGAGCTCGATAGCCGTGTCCGCCAGGAAGAGCAGGCGGGAGCGAGCGGAGTTGGATCGGCGCAGAGTCAGCTCGGTTGTTCCGACCGCCATTGACTCGATCCGGAGTCGGCCGTCGCGCTCGATCGGCTCGAGCGACTGCAGAATCACCCCGGCAATGCGCCAACCCTGAGCTCGGGGCATCGGAGGGCGTCGGAGGATTTCTCGCACCAGCTCGGCCAGGAGCGACACCGCGTGGCGTATGCCGCCCATTGTCGGCGAGCGGAACGCAACAGTGAGGCGGGGGCCAAGCTCATCGACTACAGCGCCGTCCTCGTCGAGATTCTCGTCAGCCAACAGTTCGTGGAACCAGGAAAGGCCGTATCGCTCTCCTGGCCGCGACCGAATCGGGAATGGCAGCGGCAGTGGATCAGGACGAGGATCGAATGGGTCAGGAACCCGGATCGGCGGCCTGGGAACGATGGGCCAACCCGGGCGCGTGCGCGCCCTGCGGACGAGTAAGTCGACCAACCCTGTAATGTCGAGTCGGCCGCGGTTGAGCAGACCCAGCGTGTCCAGTCCGTTCCGCAGCGTAGGCGGCTCCGGCTCGGGTGTTGGGGGCGGCGGTCGCCACAGCACCGTGGTGCCCGGACGGTCGGGCTGCTCGATGACGAGGCCGATGTGTGCGATGCCTGCTTCGAAGTCGACGTCGGCAGGCGGCAGCACGTCCAATGCCGTGCTAACGTCAGTGCCAAGAATGATGTCCTCCGGCCGGAACGACAGCGGCGCCGTGACGGGCGCCCAACCCAGCGCGGCCATCAGTTCGGCTGCGCCGGCATAGCGAGACGTTTGGAACGGGGCCCGCCGGATCAGATGGCGTTCCAGGTCCTCGCCACCGGCGTTGCGTGGCCCAGTGACCAGCAGGTCGTACCGGGCGTTGGGCTCCAGGTTGGCATCGAGCAGCTCGCCCCCACTCCGAGCCGGCAGTTCGCCGTCGATGCACGGCTGCGAGACGAGAGCCGCGAAGAGAATTCCTTCCCAGTAGTCAGGAGAGCCGATGACCGGAAAGCGAGCGGGTATTGGGTCGGCCGTTGTCGGCGTATCTGTCCGGACCACAGCCAAGTCGAGGGTGCGGTCGTAGCGGTCGAGCAGGTTGACGATGTGGTCTACGTGATACTCGATGTGGATGAGGTCCTCGACGAACATCGGCGGCTCGTCGTAAGAGGGCACTCGCTTCAGATACTCGCTGAGATCCCGTACATCGAAGGTCGAGTAGTCGATGTCGGCGTTCGCCGCCGCCGGTGGGGTCGGCAAGCTATCGGCCGCCGGAACCGGGAGCGAGGCGGGATCGAATGCGGGGGCGGTGTGGAACACGAACGGCTGATCAACGGTGCCGGTCGTCGGATCGCCCTGGCACTCGACCCGGTCGCTGTCGTCGTCCCCGACAGGGTCGGCGACCCGGCGGCCGGTCCACGTCCACCGGGCGGTGACTCGATGTCGAGTGTCGGCTTCGAGCACGAAGCGTGACGGGTCGAGATCGTCGCCGACGTGCTCGTTGACCGAGTCGGAGGCGTCTCGGCGGTTGCGGTTGCGTTCCTCGGCCTCCTCGCGCGCTCTGGTATCCGAACCACAAGCCTGAAGCAAGATGACGTCGGCCATCGTCGCCGGTACATGCCAGGAGTCGAAGTCGCCGTCACCGAGGGAGCTATTGATTGTCTCGAACAACCAGAGGTCATACTGCTCGGTGTTGACCGATTCGCCCAACTGTACCCCGCCGAGTCGGGTACCGGGCACCTGGCGGGTACTTCCGTCACTGTCGATGACTGTCACGAACGCCTCTTGTGCCCGGATGGCTCCCTCGTGCGGGCCAAGGATCACCGGCTCGTCAGTGCCGTTGATTTCGTGATCGAGTGCGCTCGCCAGCAACAGCAGAGTTCCTGTGTATTGCGTCCTCACCAAGTCGAGACGTGCCCCCAGTGTGGATGCCGCCGCCAGGGTGTCGCCGGTCTGGCGCTGGAATTGGGCGCAGCGAAGTCCGCCGTCAAAGGCGCCTTCTGTGGTGGAGATGCCAAACGGGAACGCCACAGGAGTCATCGGCGCAAACTCGGCTCCAAGCACTTCTTCGGCCTCGAGAATCTGGCGAGCGAGGTCCGCCGGGTCCAAGGTATCGACGCTAGCTACGAGGTCGGCCCACCCCTTTTCGCCGCGTATATTCCAGTTCCCGATTGTCCCGGCGGGAGTTGCGTCCTCGAATCGGGCACAGTCGCGAAGGTCGGGGACGGGCTGCTCGCAGAGGTTCTCGCCCGCCTCCTCGATGTCGGACTCGACACCGGGATGGGCACCCGGAACTAGTGCTCGGCTCCAGGGGATCGGGTCCCAGGTCAGCAGCCCTATACTGCGGGCTTCCGCGCCGTGGCCCGCCAGATCGGGTGGAGTGTCCGAGCCGTCGGCGCCGAATGCGGGCCGGCCAGTGGGGACCCACATCGCCGCATCTAGGCGTGGGGCCACCGACTCCCAGCTGCCCCCGTCGAAGCGCTCGAGGCGCAGGTCGTCAAGACGGAACTCGTAGTCGAACTCGCCGACCCGTAGTGAGCTGTGGTCGGTCGATGTGAGTGTTTCGGCGAATGGCGACGCCGGGTCGAGGTTGAGGTCTGGCTCTGCGAGCACGTTGACCACGACCGTGGTGTCTGGCCAGACAACAGGCTCCCCGATCGGATTCCCAGTGTCCTCGTCGAGCTTGACACTGGCCATCTCAAAGCCCCGCCGATCGACGAACCCAAGGCTGGGGATGAGGGGTGGTGGGGCTGGGGCCGCGCACGGATCTCCAGATCCGAGCTCGAACTCGAAGCATTCCTTGATCGAGAAGAAGAAGAAGCTAATCTCGGCGCAGAACTTGCCCTTGAACGTCGTCTCCGGCTCGGTGATCTCGCTGCCATCGGACTGACCCGGTGGTAGCGCGGGACCCGGCTGACGGTGGAGAAAATCGAGCATGGCGGACACGCTGAATCCAATCCACAGGATGGAGAGAGTGCCCTTTACCTGGATGAAGCCACCGATGACAATCGGAGATGTCCCCATCCCGGCGATCGCTAGCATCTCTACTTCGAGGTAAGTGCCGATCTCGCGCACCCCGACGAAGAGGCTGATTCCCATTCCGAACCCGATACTAAACCCCTGAAGCTCTGGGAATCCGGCGCTGCCACTGCCGAGGTACTTGCGGCCGAGATCGACGATGCCCCGCTCCTCGATCATGAAGAACAGCCAGGCGTTGACACCCACCAAGTCGGACAGCTTGAGCTCGACCGTGACGGGGTCGCCAGTGCGGCCACCGGAGCCGTCCGTACCGATCCGCAGGTAGCCGCTCGGCCGGTCGGCTGCCGAGGGCTGCGTCGGGAACAGTGCATCAATCGGGATCTTGACGCGGAGGATGTCTCCCAATTCGAGGTCGACACGAATGCCGATGATGAATGCCTCGGGGGTAATGCCGATGAGGCCACGAATTGCCGAGTTGAGGTCGTTGCCTTCATCCGTGCCGCGCCGCTGAGAGATGAACAGTACGTCGATGCCGAACAACACGGTTGGTCCCGGCAGCTCAAGCGCCAGGGCTCCCTTGGCGTGGAAGGACGTCCCGGCGTCAGGAAGCGTGCCGACAACTGCACCGACGCCAAATGTCCAAGAGTCCCGGTTCGCTGTAAAAGGGCTGTCGAGACTCGTCGGGTTGAGCAGCCTGCCGAGCCACTGAAGTTCGTTCTCAACGATGTTGCCCGAGTCGGGCACCGACCGTTGCATGTTGGCGCCAAATGCTCCAAGGAGCCCGAAGATTGCGAGGCCGCTCCCACCGAGTGGCAGGCCGACCGGGAACTGCACCAGTAAGCCAACGCCCACTGCGGTCCAGTCGCCCATATCTTGGAAGTCGAGAGATCCTGCGGCATAGAGCTTGGCTGGGATAACCTCAATCGCCAGCGTGGCGCGGAAGCCATTGTCCCTAATGACCAGCGAACCCTCGCCGACGAGCGTGCCGGGAATCTCGACCTTGACTCCGAGGCCGCGCAACTCCACGCGGAAACCGTCGTCGTCGAATATGAGGCGGATCGTCGTCTGGGTTATCTCGAGCAGGCCGATGTCGATGACGAACTTGAGGTCGAGCTCGATGAAGACTGAGCCCTGACCGAGCCGAGCACCGACGACCTGAAGCAAGCTGGCTAGAGCTCCGCTGGTGCTGGGCGACTGGCGGAAGGTGCCGGCGTCCTCGATCGAGAAGTCGCCTTCTGCCTCTTCGTCGAAGAGGAAGCGGATGTCCTGGGTCGGGTGATGGTAGACGAACCCGACGTTACGGAAACGAAGGCGGACAGGATGATTGGGCTGGGTCTCAATGCCCAACAGCACGGGCTCACGAATGTGGAATTCGACCGAGTAGTCGAGTTTTAGGTACAGGGCCTCGAAGCCATCGAATGGCCCGCCTCGGGTGTCGATGTCCACCGAAATTCCGTTGGCGATCAGCTTCACGTCATAGATGATCTCGGCGGCCTCGGCGACGATCGAAGCTGCCGCCAACGCTCCGAGCGTCACCCACCCGGCCTCATTGACTTCAGAGTCGTCGCCTTCCGCTTGCGCCATCCGGGCGAAGAGGGGACCGAATACGAACAGGCTTCCGAGCACCGGGGGCAGGTCGACCGAGAACAAGCCGTCGCGTTCGCCCGCCGCATCGAAAGTTAGGGACCATCGACTGAGGCCCGACTGGGCATCCCAGACTAGTGCAAGCACGAGCCGCCACAGGTCCTCTTCAGCCTCAATCGATGTGCTGTCGATCGACTGCGGGCCGGTGTCTCCGGCGTCGACGTCGATGGACGAGGTCCGGAGGACCGCCATTAGTTCCATCTTGGTGGGCACCGGATCCCGGTCCCATCTCACGCTGAGGCGGAGCCGCCGCAGGCTCGAGTCGTTGATGTCGTACTCGACGGGATCGGGGGCGACGGCCGGGGCGCACGGCAAAAGAACCCGACGTGCTCCAGTCACGCCGTATTCGTCGGTTGTCAAGGTCCAGACGGGACCCCTAGACTCCGAGGCGAGGTTTGTGATGAAAACGTCGGCCCGCTGATAGATGTTGTGCGTGGGGTCGGGGTCGTCGTATTGGAGGAAATCGCCGGCGCGATTATCGTTGTTCTCTAGGTTGCTGTGCTCTGTCCAGTTCCGGTCCCCGTTGTTCTCTCGTTCCTCTCGCGGCGGGTGGATCGTGACGTTTGTGAGTGCCGCCCGGCTGACTACGCGAGTCATGATTGCGTGAGCTGTCGCAGCTCGCTCCTGTCCCAGGCGCTCATTCCGCGTGTGGCGTTCGCTAGCGGAACTGTCGTCGGTCCACTTTGTCGACGAGCGTCCGACTACCTCTAGTGCGCCACCCTGGAAGCCGTCGAATAGGGCAACGAGATCGTCGTCTGACAGCCGCCCGTTGGAGGTTGGTGACACGCCGGCCGACTGCTGATCGATCAGAACGGCGGTGCCGACGATGTCGGCCTCCCCGGACTTACCAGTCTCGAAGAAGAAAGAGATCTGGGTGGGCCGTGGCGTCGGCCGTTGTACCTGAAGCGCGGGAGACCCAGGAATGAGCTCGTAGACGTATCCGGGCCGGAACCGGCTGCAAACGTCGTCGACGTTCAGCACCTCCGGTGTCTCGGATGCCCCGCCACTGCTGAGGGCCCGATCAGCTGTCGGCTCCGGTAGGCCTGCCAACAGCCGGAGCCGCCCGAAAGCGATCGCGGTCCCATAGTGGAACTTCTGTTGGTCTCCCGGCTCGCGCACCATGAGCGGCTCGGTGCCGCCGAGTTCGACGGCCGTCCAAGTGTCTGCCCAGTCCGAGCCGGCTCGCGGTCGATGGACCACGATCGGCGGCACATGACTCAGGCGCGAGTCCCCGATGACGTCCACTATCACGCTGCGGCGGAAGCCCTCAGCGTTGAGGGAAATGCGAAGTGTGGTCTTGGAGACTTCCACCTCCTGCTGTGGTGATGCATCAGGCGGTAGCTGAGTCTCGGTGGTGTCGACGTGCTCACCCAGGTTCAGCCTGGTCGTTGAACCGGTGCCGGTCGCCACTGGCCGGTCGTTCACGAGCCAGGTCGATTCGACGGTGTCGCCCAGCGGATCGCCGCGCTCGTTGAAAGCAACCAGGCGCATAGAGAGATCGGTCGGGCTGCCATCACCGGGCACGAATGCAGCGAGCGGCGCATTGATATGCGTGACATCGAAAAAGTGATCGACCGCGCTGGTGTCCGAACCGCGCTGCACCTCTAGGCCGATGCGAGCGACCGTCCCCTCCGGGTAGATCCCGCCCTCGACTTCGAAGGTGTACGACTGCTCACTCGGCGGCTCGTACGACTCTCCGGGTGGAGGAGCGTAGGAGTACTTGATGATGTCGCCGGGACGCACTTCGAGCAGTTCGGTGCGCGAGCCCGTGAACGTCTCGGCGTCGGGCAGCACCCAGCGAGCCTGATCCCGTCTGGCGCCCCAGGGATCCCGGACATCCGCGACCGCGATTACGCGCAACCTGGAGTCGATCTCGCCACCAGGCGCAAATAGCCTGAGACGGACGACGTTGTCGCTGTCCGGCTCTACCTCGCGTCCATCGTGGTCGATGAAAGTGGGGACTGGTGTCGGTTCGGCGTCTGCTGCGAACTCAACAATGCCCTCGCCAGCGAAGTCGGTCCCGATGAGAGCTTCTCGCAAAGTCATGGACTTCGGAACGATGAATGGCGTATCGCGGGGAAAGTAGACGCCGAATTCTTCGATGTACGCACCCTTGAATGCCGGGCCAAAGCCCGCCGTCTCTGCCTCTGGCGGTGACACAAGCTCGGAGAGGTCTAGGACCACTTCACCGACGCGAAGCCCGATGGTTTCCTCGTAGACGTAGAACTGGGTGGGCTCCACGCGGAATCGGATCAGCGCCCCGTGATAGGGGTCTGGGCTCATGGAAAGGTTGGGCCGAACCAGCACATCGCCGTCTGAGGTGATTTCGAGCACCCCTGCGTCGACGAATAGCCGTGTTTCCTTGTCTGCGCCCGCTCCCCGCGCAACTAGGTACGCGGGCCGTATCGAAGACTCCGGCACGAAGTCCGCTGCGTCGAATGGAAGCCGTACCGATAGGCCTTGAGTCGCAACCTGCAACAGCCATCGATCGGCTGAACCTTCGATGTGGTCGCCGCCGGCCGCGTCCAGCTGCTCCCGCGCCTGAAACATCCGGAACGGCAGGCCCGTTTCCAGCAACCCCGGCACTCGAAGGGGCCAGTCGTCAGCATCATCGCCCAGGAACTGGAAGATCCCCGTCTGTACAATGCCGTTGTAGACCACCCATTCCTCGGAGATCGTCGAGTCGTAGCTCAGGATGCTGAGAGTCCTGAGGAAGCGGCTCACCGCCGGTGGAATCGTCAGCGGCCCCAGCGACGTCGTCGTTGACGACAGTGGCGCATTGAGCAGTGTGAGCAGGTCGACGCCGTAACGTGCGCTCATAGAGCCTGCCTCCGTCGCATTGAGATGGCGGGAGTGCCCGACTGGATGCTGATACGGATATCGGAGAAGAGGTGAGATCGTTGCTTGCGCAATCTGCGGGTAAATCTTCGATACGGCATATCCATTCCTTGGGTTTGACTAGTACTACAACGAGACTTTGATTCGGGATCATTGAGCGACATTCGGCTTGGCCGATAATGGGTCAATGATAGAACAAGTCGAAACAGTATCACATCAGCAACTACTGACCGCAGATATTCAAGCACTGGCTCCCGAATTGGAAGCCTATCAAGCTGTCTTTGCCGACTGTTTTGGTCGGCGAGAACAACGAGAGAAATGTCACACTTATTTGCAAGGGCTATTGCAGCCGCTGCCCAACAAATCAATTGAGACGATGATGTTGCACAACGATGGCGACAATCCGAATAGCATTCGAGCGATGCAACATTTCATCAGCCAGGGGGCGTGGGAGGATGGTGCTGTCTTGGGTCGTCATGCCGTCGAAGTAGACAAGGATTTGGGCGATGACGAGGGCGTACTCATTGTAGACGGTAGCGACTTTCCCAAGCAAGGGACAGAATCAGTCGGCGTCAAGCGGCAATACAGAGCACCAAAGCTTACGCTGCCCCAAGCTATTCTGTTGTTAAGGGCCGTCTTGCCACAACCGCAGTTTGATCTGGACACCACGGTTGAGATTGTCAACTATTATCAGCGTCGCCATGAGGCCGCTCATTTGTCCCATCGAAAACGGCGCTTAGCTGAATTGAAAAGTGAAGTCTCGTTGTAGTAGTCTATTATAGCATGTCAGCAACGAAACTCATAGGCCCAAAACTAGCGAGGGTCTACGAACAAGTTGTCAGCGAGAAAACAAGGGGAACCTCCCCAACTATCGGCTAAGATAGTTGAAACAAAGAAAACAAAAGGAGGTATCCCCAATGAACAATATCACAAAAATAGGACAATTATTATGCGAGATGTTAAAAGAACGAGTACCGCAACCGGAAAGTTTGGGTCAAATGGAACAAGAAGTGCGACAATTATTGCAAGAATGTGGACAAGAGGGATTGAGCCAATGGGTCGAGAGTCTAACACCGAGGTATGCCCAAGATAAAGTCTGTTGTCCCTATTGCCAAAAAGAAGCGGACTATATTCGGCGACGGGAGGGGAAATTGCGGACAGTGCAAGGCAAAATAAGCTATCGACGACCCTATTACCTATGTGAAGATTGCCATCGGGGTCATTATCCCTTGGATGTAGAGTTAGGCTTGCGTCCCAATAAAATGAGTGCAGAAATGGAACGATTGGGAGGACTGGTGGGGGTACAAATGCCCTTTGGCCAAGGTAGTGATGTCTTCGAGCAATTAACGCTGGCAACGCTAAGCGACCAAAGTGTGGACAAGGCCACCCAGGCCTATGGGCAGGAAATGAAGGAAGTAGAAGCTGAATGGGTCAGAGAATCTCAAGACATGGTCAAGATACAACAGCGACGGCGCAAGGAGCGACACCCGCTTCGTCTATATGGTGCCATAGATGCCACCAAGGTACACATTCGTGGCGATGAAGAAGACCCTTGGCGCGACTTGAAGATAGGAGCCTGGTTTGAGGCCAAGGGTTGTCCGCCCACAAAACCGGATGGAGAATGGCACATTCAAGCCGAAAACGTTTCTTACTACACCGATATTTGTCAAGCCAATGAATTCAGTGCGCTGCTCTGGGCTACCGCTGTGCAAAGAAATGCCAATTTAGCTACAGAGTTAATCTTCTTGGGTGATGGTGCTGAATGGATTTGGAATCTGGTAAAGCGCAACTTCCCCAAGGCTATCCAAATTATTGATTGGTTTCATGCTTGTGAATATTTTATGCCCGTAGCCAAAGCCGCCTTTCCTGATAAAGAGCACCAGCAAGCCTGGCTCAACCATGTCAAAGACGCCCTTTGGCATGGCGAACTCGACGATGTGATTGCTGCTTGTCAAACCCATGTCAATCCACAACTGGAGCATGACCCCGCTCAAAAAGCTGTCACCTATTTTCAAAACAATCGCCACCGTATGGATTATCCCACTTATCGTAAACGAGGTTACCATATTGGCTCTGGCACCATTGAAAGTGCTGCCAAGCAAATTGGTACGCAACGCATGAAGGTAGCTGGTGCTATTTGGAATGAAGAGAGTGCTCGCCTTGTCGCCAAGGCTCGTGCCGCCTATTTATCTGGCCATTGGCCTATGTTGGCTCTACGTCGAGCTTCTGTCTCTATTTCCCTGACAGGTTGTTCGTAGACCCGATTATAACAGGTAGCAAGCCTGCATGGATCAAAATAGGTATAATGGGGGACTGGGGGATTCTGTGTCTCTTTTATAAAGCATAAAACGCCAGCGTAAAATACAAGCCTGCCTGGTTACGTTTTACGTTTTATGTTTTACA
>CAYODZ010000086.1:0-4124 GCA_964402835.1 uncultured Gammaproteobacteria bacterium
GGGCAGCGACGCCAGGCTCGCGCCGGAGGCGGTGGAGCAAGAACACGCGCCGCCGTTCGTAGCGCACGTGCTCGTCGTCGACGACGAAGCCGCGATCCGCTTCGGCATGCAGACGCTGCTCGAAGGCATGGGCTGCCGCGCGACGCTGGCCGACGGTACCGAGCACGCGGTCGAGGCGGCGCGCGCCGCCCGGCCCGACGTCGTGCTCGCCGACTTCCGGCTGCGCGGGACCGACAACGGCATCGAGGCGGTGCGCGCCGTGCGTGCGCTCTACCCGAACGTGCCGGCGATCCTGGTGAGCGGCGACATCGCCGCCGACCGGTTGCGCGAGGCGGAAGCCGCAGGGATCACGATGCTGCACAAGCCGGTGCCGATCGAGACGCTGAAGCGGGCGCTCGCCGAGGCAATCGGGTCTTAGGGGACAGGAAAGGGGGGCCGATGCAAGCCGGTGTCCAGGGGAACGAGCGGAACAAGGCGCAGACCGCGTGGCTGTCGCGCGGGTTCGAGGAACTGCTCTACTACCTGGCAAAGCGTCCTGCGCGCAAGCCCTTTGTCTTCGACGTGGTCATCGTCGGCAGCGGATACGGAGGCGCGATCGCCGCTTCCGAGCTGGCGGGCTGCAAGGTGATCGACGAAGAGACGGGCCGCAAGCGCAAGGCGCAGGTCTGCGTGCTCGAGCGGGGCAAGGAATACCTGCCGGGCATGTTTCCGGCAACGCTGGCGGATCTGCCCGCCCACGTGCGCTTCAGTACCGCCGGTTCACCGCGCCCCACCGGGCCTCGCGAAGGCTTGTTCGACGTAAGGGTTGGCGAGGACGTGAGCGCCATCGTCGCCAACGGTCTGGGGGGCGGCTCGCTGATCAACGCGGGAGTGATGGAGCGGCCGCTCCCCGCCGTGTTCGACGGCTGGCCGGACAAGGTTCGGCAATGCCTGAAGAAGGCCGCCTTCTTCGAGAAAGCCGGGAAGCTGCTCGACGCGAACCTGCCGCGCTGGGACGTGCCGACAAAGGACTTTCCGACGCCGCCGAAGAAATTCGAAATGCTGCGAGCGCTCGAGGGCGCAAAGGGCGGGTTCGCAGAAGCCCGCATCACGATCTCGCCCGACGCGCGAGTTAACCCGCAAAACATCGAGCGCGCAGCATGCAAGCGTTGCGGCGATTGCGCGGCCGGATGCAACCACGACGCCAAGAACTCTCTGGACGTCAATCTGCTGGTGAAGGCGCAGCGGTCGGGCGCTCATAACTTTACCGGTGCGACGGTGCTGCGTATCGAGCGCACGGGAACCGGCCTGTGGCTGCTTCACACGGTGCATACCGACGAGCTGCTGCGCAGGCGGCAAGGGCCTCCGATGCCGCTTTGCGCCCGCAAAGTGATCCTCGCAGCGGGCACCTTCGGCTCCACCGAAATCCTGTTGCGATCGCAGCGTGATTCTCTCCGGTTCTCGCGCCTTCTCGGGCAACGTTTCTCGACGAACGGCGACTCCATCGCCGCGCTCTACGGCCACGGACAGGAGGTGAACGCCGTTGCGGACGAGCGACTGCCCACGGGCAAGCGCGAAGTGGGGCCGACCATCACTGGCATCATCGATCTGCGCGGCAAGCGTGGCCATGTCATAGAGGACATCGCCATTCCGGCCCCCTTGCGTCGAGTCTTCGAAGAGACGGTTTCTACGGCGAAGACGTTGCACGATCTGGAGGTGCCGGACACCGAGGACCACCTCGCTGGAGAGCCGACTCCCGATCCATGCGCCGTGGACGCCAAGGCGATCAAGAGCACAGCGATCGTCGTGATGATGGGTGACGACGGTGCAGGCGGCTCACTCGAGATTATCGGCAGCGGCGCAGAGGACGAAGGCGACGGTGCCGTGCGCGTGCGCTGGCCCGCGCTGCGCGACAGTAAGCTGTTTCGCGAGCAGTTCGACACACTGCGACAGCTGGCATGCGATATGGGAACGCGTGCCAAGGTGCTGCCGAATCCCCTGTGGCAGCTGCTGCCGGAGTCCATGGGGTTTCTCTTCGACAATCTCCGCGGACCGCCGCTCACCGTGCACCCGCTAGGCGGGTGCTCGATGGGTACGTCGCCCCAGGACGGCGTCGTTAACCACCTGGGCCAGGTGTTCAACGCCAGGTCAGGCAAGGTGTGGCCCAATCTCGTGGTGTTGGATGGCTCCATCGTGCCGAACGCGCTCGGCATCAACCCGGCGTTGACCATCGCCGCGCTGGCGCTGCGCGCCGTCCGCAATCTCAGGAAGGAATGGAACCTCGAAAAGCCGAAAGGCGGCGGCAGGCATCCAGTCAAGCCGCGGCCGCGCTTCCGCGCCGCTCCCGAGCCCGACAATGCGCGGGCGACGAGGATCAAAGTCATCGAAAGGATGTCGGGCGAGGTGCTGCTCAGGTCGAAAGGCGGCGGCAAGGTTCCATATCGCGTCGAGCTCACCCTGGATTTCGACGAACTCGACGTCGCGGATCTGATGTACGCGAAGAAAGGCGGGCAGCGCGCACTCCAGCTACAGGCCGGCAAGCTCAGGGTCTTCCAGGAGGGTGTCTGGGACATCTGGCGAGAGAGCGGCGGCACCGAGAGCGACCTTGACGCCTTGGCCGAGGTGCGCGCATCGCTAGACGGGCAGCTCTTCCTGTTCCAGCGCGAAGCGTCGACGGCCGACGAGCGGCAGTTCAGGACACTCCGTGCTTGGCTCCGCAACCGGGGTCTGCGCGATTCGTGGCAGGCGTTCGTTGAACGCTGGCGGAAAGGCTTCGGATCAAGCCGTGCCGGGCCGGATCCCACTGCACGGGATCGTGACCTGCGGGAGGAGGCCAAAGCGCGGTGGAAAGGCGCAAAGGCCCTCGCCACGCGCGGCGGCGAAGTACGCCGCCTCGAGTACGAGTTGAAGCTCAAGGATGTGACGAAGTCCGAGTCCGACCTCATCGACAGCTGTGGATTCGTCAGCGGAGCAAGAGTCGCAGGCCTGAAGCGGTTCACGTACGACCCCAAGTGCAACCCCTGGCTGCAGCTCATGCAGATGGAGCTTAGTCAGTTTCCCGCCGCCTTCGCCGGCCGCCCAGTGCTCGAGCTCGATACGCGGTACCTCGCGGACCAGCGCGTGCCGCTCATGAAGATCGTCGCGCAGAACGACCAGGCCACCGCGCTGGCGGATCTCGCCTCGCTGTTCGGGTACGTTCTGCGCCTGTTCCTTAACATTCACGTGTGGAGCTTCCGCAGGCCGGACGACGCGGACGCGCGCGAGCCGCAGCGGCTGCCCGGGTACGTCAAGCGTCTGCCACGGCCGGTCATCACGGAGATCGACCTCGATACGCTGCCGAACGGAACGCCGGTGCGCGTGCGACTGACGCGCTACCGCCCCCGTGGCGCCCAAGGGCGGGCGGTGGTGATGATCCACGGCTACAGCGCGAGCGGCACGACCTTCGCGCACGAGGCGGTCAAGCCGAACATGGCCGAGTATTTCTGCGCCCGCGGCCGCGACGTCTGGATCCTGGACCTGCGCACCAGCAGCGGCATGCCCTCTGCACGCCATCCGTGGCGATTCGAGGACGCCGCGCTCGCCGACATTCCGGCCGCGCTCGACGCCATCTGGCGCGACACGGGCAAGCAGCCCATGGACGTCTTCGCGCACTGCATGGGATCGGCCATGTTCAGCATGGCGGTGCTGGCTCCACCGAAACCGGGCGAGCCATTCTTCGCCGAGCGCGAGAACCTGCCGTACCGCGTTCGCCGCGCGGTCCTGTGTCAAATCGCGCCCGTTGTGGTCATGAGTCCGGACAATGCGTTTCGCGGCTACGTCATGAGCTATCTCAGGCATGCGCTGCCGCTCGCGAACTATGACTTCCGAGTCGGGCCGGCTCCCGGACTGATGGATCAGCTCATCGACCGTCTCCTCGCCACGCTGCCCTACCCGAGAGAAGAGTTCGGCGTCGAGAATCCCTGGTGGCCGTTCAGCCGCACGCCCTTCGTCGGCACACGGCACCGGATGGACGCGCTCTATGGACGCGATTTCAGCCTCGCGGACAAGAGCGGCAGACCCCGGCTCTCTAAGAAGACGCTGCGGTACATCGACGATCTGTTCGGTCCGCTGAGCATCGAGACCGTCGCGCAGGCCATTCACTTCGC
>CAYODZ010000087.1:0-10668 GCA_964402835.1 uncultured Gammaproteobacteria bacterium
ACGCACCGGGGGCCGCGCAATGAGCGCCGAAGGACGGGCAAGCTCGCGGCTCGAACGGCGCCACGCGCCGTCCCTGCGCAACTGGGTCAGCAGTTCGGGCCACAAATTACCGGCCGATGTCGTGCTCGATTGCGGCTGGGGGCGGCTGATTTTTGCGCACACCTTCGCAAGCAACAAGCGGCTCGCCGCAACCATCGCCGAAGAAGCCGCTGATGCGCGCGACATCGCATTCTATCTGCGCGACCCTCACGTGGTACTCGCGCTGTCACCGCAAGGTCTGTTTCTCGACCCATCGCATACCTATCGACTGTGGCTCGCAAACTGGTTACCGGGTCGTGTCCGTCAACGCACTGTACTCGTCCGGAAACTGCGTAGCCGTAAAGATGCCGAGGCCATCAACGCGTTGTACGCAAGCCGTCAGATGGTTGGCGTCGACCCCGATTTCATCTGGAAGCAACGCAAGTCGCGCGCGCTGACCTACATCATTGCCGAGGACGCGCAGAGCGGAGAAATTGTCGGGACCGTGATGGGTGTGGATCATTCGGAAGCATTCGACGATCCAGAAAATGGCTCGAGTCTTTGGTGCCTGGCGGTCGATCCGCGCGCGACCCAGCCCGGCATTGGGCGCGCGCTCGTTGCGTACCTCGCCGACCACTTCACCGCGCGTGGACGCGCATTTATGGATTTATCGGTGCTGCACGACAATTCACCGGCCATCGCGCTGTACGAGCGCATGGGCTTCCAGCGCGTTCCGGTCTTTACGCTCAAAACCAAGAACTCGATTAACGAGAAGCTCTACGCGACCCCGCAGGTCGAAGATGACCTGAATCCCTACGCACGAATTATCGTCGACGAGGCGCGCCGTCGCGGCATCGGTGTGACCGTGCAACATGCATCCGACGGGTACTTCACGTTGAGCTTCGGGGGTCGAACGATTGATTGCCGCGAGTCGCTCACCGAACTCACCTCCGCGGTCGCGATGAGCCGTTGCGACAACAAGTTCGTGACCGCCCAAGTGCTGCGCGACGCGGGGCTCTATGTACCCGAGCACGTCATCGCGGGCGACGAACGCACCGATCGTGATTTCCTCGGCCGTCATCGGCGTGTCGTCGTGAAACCGGTTCGGGGTGAGCAGGGTCGAGGGATCTCGGTCGGCGTGACGAAGTGGCGCGACTTGCAGCGCGCAGTGCGCGAAGCGCAACGCAATGGTGAACACGCGATGATTGAGCAGATGGTCGATGGGGAAGACCTGCGCGTCGTCGTGATCGACCATCAGGTCGTCGCAGCCGCGGTTCGGCGGCCACCGGAGGTCACTGGCGACGGGCAGCTGTCGATTGCCGAGTTGATCGACAAGCAGAGCCGCCGTCGCGCGGCGGCAACCGACGGCGAGAGCATGATTCCGATTGACGTGGAAACGCGGCGCGTCCTGCGCGCACAGCGACTGTCGCTTGACTCGGTGCCCGAGCGGGGAAGACGTATCCGCGTGCGGCAGACGGCGAACCTGCACGTCGGTGGCACGCTCCACGATGTGACCGACAAACTGAGCGGCGTGCTCCACGACGCGGCGTCCGAAGCGGCGCGTGCGCTTGATATGCCGGTCGTGGGACTCGATTTCATTGTCGATAGAGTGGACGGCGCATCGTATTGCATCATTGAAGCGAATGAGCGGCCGGGGCTTGCGAACCACGAGCCGCAGCCGACGGTTCAGCGCTTCATGGACCTTCTGTTCCCACAGACCGCGACCACCGAGGCCCGCCGTGGCAAAGCCAAAGCTTGACCTCGATTATTTGCGCGCGACGCTGCTGGAGCTGCTCGCGATTCCGAGTCCGACGGGCTTCACCGACGAAGCGGTGCGATATACCTGCGCGCAACTCGACGCGCTCGACATCCCGTATGAAATAACGCGCCGCGGTGCGATCCGCGCCGACCTGAAAGGCCAGGTCTCATCGCCGGACCGGGCGATTGTCGCGCACCTCGACACGATTGGCGCGATGGTAAAACGCCTGCTCACCAACGGACGCCTCGAAGTCGTTTCGATCGGCACTTGGTCCGCGCGCTTTGCCGCCGGCGCGCGCGTGACGATTTTCACCGACGATGGCCCGAAACGCGGCACGCTGCTTCCGACCAAAGCGTCGGGGCACACCTACAACGAAGAGGTGGATACCCAGCCGACCTCGTGGGAAAACCTCGAACTTCGCATCGACGAACCGTGTGGGTCGATCGACGACCTGACCGCACTCGGGCTGCGCGTCGGCGACTTCATCGCGGTCGACCCACAACCGGAGTTCAGCGAGTCGGGATTCATCAACTCTCGTCACCTCGACGACAAGGCCGGTGTCGCGACGGTGCTCACGGTCGCAAAAGCGCTGCGGGCGAGCGGCGCGGTATTGCCGCTCGACTGTCACCTGTTGTTCACCATCTCGGAGGAGGTTGGCTCGGGCGCTTCGCACGTCTTGCATCGCGATGTCGCAGAGATGGTGACGATCGACACTGCGCCGAGCGCGCCGGGCCAGAACTCCAGTGAGTTCTGCGTGAGTGTCGCGATGATGGACTCGGATGGCCCGTTCGACTACCACCTGTCACACAAATTGCTACGCCTGTGCGAATCCCACGGTATCCAGCACCGGCGCGACGTGTTTCGGTTCTACCACTCAGACAGTGCGTCTGCGATCGAGGCGGGGAACGACATCCGCACGGCGCTGCTGTGCTTCGGCACCGATGCAACGCATGGTTGGGAGCGCACGCACATGGACGCGCTGGTCGCGCTGGGTGAATTGCTCTACCACTATGCGTTGAGCGGCGCGGCCGTGAAGCGCGACCGTGAAGAGATGGGCTCTATCGAGGGGTTCCCGCACCTGCCGACTCAGTAGCGGCCGGACAATCTCAGCGGGTGAAAACCGTCGTCGGTCGGGGCGCCGAGCAGCGACAACACCAACGCAAGGTTGCCTCCACGGTCACGCGCGCGAACCCGCGCGTCGAGTTCCCAGCGCCGGTCCGGCGTCGCGCGGACGAACCCCGCGATACCGAGCGGTCCGCCGTCGTCACTGACTTCGCCTTGTAGCCAACCGTCTTGCGCGCTGAGATCAAGCGTGAAAGCGCCCAACTCGGCGCGTTGTTGCAGTGTCACAACCGTGTCCTGCAACACTGCACGCCCCTGTGCAGCGACGACGCGGTCGCCCTCAATCGCGACCGAAACATCGTCGAGCACTACGGTCCCGTCCAAAGGTCCGCGGGTGCCACTCAAGCGTGACAAGAAGGCGAGCGGGGCAATGCCATTGGCGTTCTCGATGTGAAGCCGATCTCCGAACAGGCTGCGTGAGACGATGGCATCCAGCGTCAGCTCCGCGCCCGCGATGTTGACGTCTGATCGCGCCGAAGCCCCGAGCAACGAGACCGCGGATAAACGCCAATCGACTTGGCCGAGTGGGATGCCGCGCCAGCGCGCGTCGGCTGCGCGGCCCTGCCAGGCGGTACCCGTCACCCCGTCAAGCGACAGCGCGGGGGCCGCGTCCATCGCCGCTCGCGACACAAGGGTCGCGGGTGCGCGCGCAATCAGGAAAGCGAGGAAGGCAACAACGAGGACCGCGACGAGCGCGATCGTGGCGCGACTCAAGGCGTGCGCTCCAGTGTCACCCGAGCGTTCACAAGGCCTGCCGAATCGGTGCGCTCGACCGAGAGCGTGTTCACGCTGATCCCATGTTCGCGCTGCAAGGTCGCGGTCCAACGCACGAGGTCGTCGAACGGCGCATCCTCGAACCAGACGCGGACGTTCCCCTGACCCTCCGGCTGCACACGCTGCAAAGCACCTGCGAGTACGGTCGTACGAGCGCTTCGGTCGACCACCGCGAACAGCGACTGTCCCCGACTATTGGCCGGCGTCGCCGAACTTCCGCGCAACGGCACCACGGCATCGCGCATCCATGACAGCAATTCTCGTTGCGCGACGACGCCACGCTCCAATACCGCACGGCGCTGTTGCAGCGGCTCGATCACCAAGAGGTAAACCAGCAGCAGCACGACGATAGCCGCTGCGCCGCCGATCAGTAGGCGTTCGCGGGGGGCGAGGCCGAGGAACCAGCTTTTCATCGTGCGCCGCCCCGGACCTGTAGGCGACCTTCGACCTCGTCACCCTGGCTCGAGGCCGAATCGATCGCGGCGTCGACGCGTCCGGCCGCCAAGACGCGGTCTCGAAGTTGATCCAACTCGCCGACGCTGCGCGCGGCAATGGCAACGTCGAGCAGGCCTGGGCGATAAGTGAGGCCGGTCACCTCGATGCCCTCGACCTGCGTGGCGCCATCGGCAACCGCGGCGAGCAGCCGTAGCCACTCAGTGTCGCCGGTGCCACCGCCGAGTCGGCGTTCAATCTGCCGGCGCGGGTCAACCATGGGTTCATCGGTAATCACGCTGCTGAAGATTTCTGAAATTTCGGCCTGTAGCCGATCGTGTTCTGCGGCGACCGCGCGGTACTCGAGCAACCAGGTGCCCACCACCACGAGCAACCAGGCCGCGGCGAGCGCGGCCGGAAGTCGCCACCGTCCGAGTGCCGCTGCGCGGCGCTGTTTGGACGCGTATCGCCCCTGCAGCAGGTCGAGCGATGGAGACGCAGCTTGTGGGGCGAGCCAGGCGAGTAGGCCGTCGTGGAGTGCCGTGACGGGCGTTGCGGAGAGTACGGGCGGTACCGGTGCGTCATTGACCGTTCCGACACGCGTGGCAGGCACCGCGTCCACGCGGCCGGCGAGCATCGGTTCGAGCAGCGCGCGTTCGCACGAGAAACCCCGCGCTTCACCATCGCGAAGAAGCACTCGATCTTCAGTGATCGCGACCGTGACTTCGCCGTCGCCGCTCCACGGCAAGGCAAGGCAGTCCGGGACGAGTGCCGCGACCGACAGGCCGGCCTCGCGGAACGCATCGAGCCAAGCCGCCATTGAACGATGTTCGACAACCGCGACTTGATGGACACCGTCACTTGTTGTCGCGCCGATCGCGCAATGGACTTCGTCGACGTCCGTCGCGAGGCGGTCTTCGAGCGCAAACGGAATCGCCTGCCGCAAGCGGGGTCCGCGTAATCCGGGCACGCTGACTTCAGTGAGCATCAGCTGTTCGGCGGGCACGAGGGCAACTACGCGGCGGTCGCGCGCCATACCGGCTGCCGCGGACAAGGCGCCGCGTTGAGTCGTGCCGAGCAGGTGCCCAGACGCGTCTGCGGGTGCCCAGCTGGCTTCCGCGGCGGCGTCGTGGCCGAGCCTGATTATCAGTAGTTCATTCATTACCACGGGGTTTGCTGGCGCGCGACGACCCGGGTTGGGCCCTGCGCAGAACGTTCCAACAGACTGTACATCGTGAGGGTCGTGCTGCCAATGTTGACCTGAACGGTCAGCCGGAACCAGCTACTTTGCAAGCCGATACCGAGCCCCGGCTCGACGGGCGCACCGAGCGCGTCCCGGAACTGTGCGATCGACGCGTAGCCCTCGGCCCGGTAGGCCTCTGTGAGCCCTTCTGCGTGCGCCTCGGTGATGCCGTCGGCGATCGACATCAGTACGGGCGCGGTGAGGGTATTCGCGTTGAGCTCCGTGCGGCGGGGCAATGCGACGATGTGTGGCGCAAGCACAGCCAGAAGCGCTTGGTCGAAGTCGGGGAGTAGTGCGATTTCGCTCAGCGTCACCAGCGGGCGATTCGGGGCGCGGTGCGGTGGGTCCATTCCGAGATAGACGGCGTCTTCGGCGCCGTTCGGCAGGGTGGGTTGTCCGTCGGCGTCGACGAAATCGATCAGCGCCTCGACCTCGATCTGGTCGTCGACGCCGAGTGCCGCGAGCAGCCGACGCAATTGCGCGACATCGGGTGGGCTCACTGTGCCGTCGTTGGACACGAGATTCGCGAGATTGAAGCGCCCGTTCAAATCTTCGAGACGACCGGTCACGACACCGCCGTCGACCGGTAGTGGCGGGAGATCGACCGCCCAAGGTTCACCGAAGGTGTCGACATCGGACTCTTGGCGATCGCGCCGCAAGATTTGCAGTACCCAGTGCTCGGCGCCCAGTACGTACTGCATTGCCTGATCGCCATGCAACAGAAGCTCGGTCCGGCGGAACTCGGCTTCCGACCGCGCGACAATCGCGACCGCGACGATGGCCGCGAGCGCGAGAATGAGGAGCGCCATGATGAGCGCGACGCCGCGTTGCCTATTCATCGAGCGCGAACACCCGCAAGATTTCCTCACCGGTTTCAAGCACCAGGGTGACTTCCACCGCGGTCGGCAACGACGACGGCGCGACATTCTCCTGATCGGCTGGCGGCCACAACTCGAGCCAGTTCCCGTCACGCGCGCGAAAGCGCCAGCTCAACGTGTCGACCCCGTCGACCAGTGGGGTGATGATGGGTTCGGCGCCTTGTGCGCGGTCGACCAGTTGCCAATGCGCTCGCTCAATCTGGCCTTCGTTCAGGCGCCAACCGACGCGTTGCAAGGTGGCGCGTCGGCGTTGCGCGGGATTGCTCCAGCCGCCGCGCGTGAAGGCGAGCGGAAAGTCCGCGACGTCATCGGCGACGAGGGCACCCACGCGGTCGCCGTGAAATTCCTCGCGCACCGACCGGGGTTGCACCTGCAACAGGTCGTTGCCGAGCATCACCAAGGTGCGTTGGAGCGCGACCAACCGCGCGACCTGTTCATCGGTCTGCTGATATTGACGGATCAGTCCGTTCAGGCCCCCGTAGGCCAGGGCCGCCATCACCGCGAGCACCGTCATCGCGATGAGCAACTCGATCAGCGTGAAACCGCGCCCGCGCGTCATCCGCCGGGACTCTGCGGGAACCCGGTCACGCGGCCAATAAAGCCGGTCACGATCACGATCGGCGCGTCGGGCCGCTCGGCCGCGGCGACGGCGACGTCAATGCGACGTAAGTCGTTTTCGCCCGGCGCGGGCGAGACCAACACGCGCCAGATCCAGCGACGGCCGGCCTGGTCGACTTGACCCGTCGACGTACCGGGCTCGGGAAAGGCCTTTTCGATCCGAAATTCCGCGAGTCGATTGCTCGCGACCCAGTGCGCCGTCGTGCGGTCTCGCAGTTCCGCCGACTGGCGTGTGTAGTGACCGGAGGTCGTCGTCAGTGCAAGCATCGCGATACCGACGACGACGAGCGCGACCAACACTTCGACGAGCGTGAAGCCACGCGGACTCACAATGCATCACCCAGTGGCGTGCGCTCCGTCACGGCCGTTACATGGACTTGCAGCCGTTCACCGAGTCCGTTCGCAGCGGCAAGGTCCAACTGGAACGCACTGACCTCGCCCGAGGACAGAAACACGACTTGCGGCACGGGATCGTCGGCTGCGAAGGCAGCGGGCAGGGGGATCGGTTTGGTCTCGACCTTCAGTGACGCCGTGAGCGCCTCCGGCCAGCGGTGCGTCCGTAGCGGGCCGGGTTCCGGGAGTGGTGCCCAGGTATCGTTCGTCCAGACGAGGAATCGGTAACCTTCACGGTGAAACTCAAGACCGAGTTCGAGCAATCGGTAGACCGCTTCGTCGCTCGCAAGGCCGATCAATCGGTCAAGGCGCTGGATTTCTTCTCGCGCGAGACGCTCTTCGCCACCGCCACGAACGCTCAACAATATCGCTGCGGTCAGGATGCCCGCGATGAGCACCACGACCAGGATTTCGATCAGCGTGAAACCGCGCGCGCGCGGGTTACTCGTCGATATTCCAGTTGCCGATGTCGGCATTGGTTCCCTCGCCGCCGGGTTGCCCGTCCGCGCCGTAGGACCAGACATCGATGGCGCCGCGCACGCCGGGGTTCAGGTACTGGTAGGGATTCCCCCACGGATCGCGCGGCAGGCTGCCGAGGTAACCACCGGAGCTCCAGTTGCGTGGCTCGGGTTGGCCGCTCGGCTTGGACACCAGTGCCTGCAGCCCTTGCTCGGTGCTTGGGTACTGATAATTATCGAGCCGATACATGTTCAGCGCCGATTCGATTGCCCGTACGTCGTTCTGGACTTTCGTGATTCGCGCGGCGTCGGGTCGATCCATGACGCGTGGCACGATGAACGCCGCGAGGATGCCTAGGATCACGACAACGACCATGATCTCGATGAGGGTAAAGCCCCGGTTTGCCATATGATTGCGCATGTGAACAGCATACTACAGTCGTTGTTTTTCCCACTATCTCGATGGTACTGGCCGGCCGGCCTTGCGCTGGTCTGCGTGGCGTTCGCGATCGGTGGAGACGCGGCGCGCGCGGCATTTCGCTGGGAGCATGCGTTGCTCGCGTCGGAGCCGTGGCGCGTGCTGACCGGGCATCTGTTACATCTCGACGGAAATCACCTGAGTTTGAATCTCGCCGGCCTCGCCGCGTTGTGGGCGCTCGTCGGGGATGCGTGGCGCGCGCGCGCATGGTCGCTCGCAGCGTTGTTCATCGCGCTGACGATCAGCGCAGGTCTGCTCGTGAGCGACGGCCTCGCGTGGTACGTCGGTCTATCAGGCGTGTTGCATGGATTGCTGGCGATGGGTGCCGTTGGTCTACGCAACGAGTGGCGCGCCGGCGCGGTCATCATCGTCTTGTTTCTGGTCGTGAAGGGCGTTACCGAGGCGGTCATCGGGGCGCCCGCTGAAGACACCATTGTTGCCGCGCATTGGTGGGGCGCGGGCGCAGGATTCGTCGCGGGTATAATGGGCGTTCTTTTCAAACGGAGACCGACCGCGTGAGTTTTGCCTGTGTTTTCCCTGGCCAAGGGTCCCAGTCGGTCGGCATGCTCGAAACGCTCGCCGCCGACGAAGCTGTGGTCAGAGACACGTTCGCGGAAGCGGGCAATGCGTTGGGCTATGACCTCTGGGCGGTGGTCCAGGGCGGACCGGCCGATGCATTGAATGAGACGCACCGTACGCAGCCCGCGCTGCTGGCCGCCGGTGTCGCCGTCTGGCGTGCCTGGCGCGCGCGTGGCGGTGCGACGCCAACGTTGATGGCCGGTCACAGTCTTGGTGAATACACGGCGCTGGTCTGCGCCGGCGCGCTGGATTTCAGCACGGCATTGAAGCTCGTAGAGCACCGCGGAGCGCTCATGCAGCAGGCCGTTCCCGCGGGTACCGGGGCAATGGCGGCGGTGATCGGACTCGACGACGACGGCGTACGCGCTGCGTGCGCAGACGCTGCACAAGGCGAGGTCGTCGAAGCTGTGAACTACAACTCGCCCGGGCAGGTCGTGATCGCTGGTCACACGGCCGCGGTCGAGCGTGCGGGCGCCGCCGCCAAAACACGGGGCGCCAAGCGGGTGCTGCCGTTACCGGTGAGCGTCCCGTCACACTGCGCGTTGATGAAACCCGCAGCCGACGCGCTCGCATCCCGGCTCGCCGACACGACGTTCGACACACCGAATGTGCCGGTCGTGCTGAACGTGACGGCTGCGCCGGCGACCGATGCGGGCGCGATTCGTGAAGCGCTCGCGCGTCAATTGCACAGCCCGGTCCGTTGGGTCGAGTCGATGCGCTACGCCGCCGACGCGGGGGTGACGCTGTTGGTCGAGTGCGGCCCCGGCAAAGTTCTCGGCGGACTCGCGAAGCGCATCGACGAGCGCCTGTCCGGAATTTCCGCCAACGACCCCGATTCACTCATGGCCGCGCTCGCGGCAGTCAAGGATTCTTAAATGAAACTCGAACTCAACGACCAGGTCGCGCTAGTCACCGGCGCATCGCGCGGCATCGGCAAGTCGATTGCGATGGCGCTCGGTGAAGCGGGTGCACGCGTCATCGGCACCGCCACCAGCGAACAAGGCGCTGCACTGATCGGAGAGGCCTTCAAGGCAGCGGGCATCGACGGCCGCGGCGCGGTACTCGACGTCGCTGACGGCGCATCCGTCGACGCGCTCGTCGCCGATATCGCGAAGAACGAGGGCGGTCCGTCGATCCTAGTGAATAATGCCGGCATCACACGCGACAACCTGCTGATGCGCATGAAGGACGACGAGTGGCAGCAAATCATCGACACGAATCTGTCGTCGGTGTTTCGCACCTCGAAAGCGGTATTGCGCGGCATGATGAAAGCCAAGCAGGGCCGAATCATTAACATCGCGTCCGTGGTCGGCGTGATGGGCAACGCCGGGCAATCGAATTACGCCGCGGCAAAAGCCGGTATCATTGGTTTCTCGAAATCACTCGCGCGTGAGATCGGTTCGCGCGGTATCACCGTGAATACGATTGCACCGGGTTTTATTGACACCGACATGACGAAAGCGCTCGACGACGCCCAACGGGGTGTCCTGCTTGCACAGGTTCCATTGAACCGATTGGGACAGCCTGAGGACATCGCCGCAGCGGTGCTGTTTCTCGCATCGTCAGCCGGGGGATACATCACCGGTGAAACGCTGCACGTCAATGGCGGCCTTTACATGATTTAAGATTTAAACATCCGTTTGAATTTGTCCGTGGCATGGCCGTATCGATTCCCCTACAATACCGCCCGCAGAACACACCAGAGGATTACGCAGCATGAGCAACATCGAAGAACGCGTTAAGAAAATCGTCGCCGAACAGCTCGGCGCCAAGGAAGAGGACGTGACGAAAGACGCCTCCTTTGTCGATGACCTCGGTGCCGACTCGCTCGATACCGTCGAACTCGTGATGGCACTGGAAGAAGAGTTCGAGTGCGAAATCCCCGACGAAGAAGCAGAAAAAATCACGACCGTCCA
>CAYODZ010000088.1:0-27398 GCA_964402835.1 uncultured Gammaproteobacteria bacterium
TTGCGCGTTCTATTCCACGCCGAACGCCAGTCCGTAAGGGCCTCGCGGCCGCGCGCGGTGATTCGGTAGTACCGGCGCGGTGGGCCGGACACGGATGGCTCCATCTCGCTCGCCAGTAAGCCGGCTGCCGCGAGGTTCCGGAGGACCGGATACAAGGTGCCGGGCTTGAAGAGGCCAGCGCCGTCATCGGCCGCCTCGAGCCGCTTCGCAATCTGGTAGCCGTACATCGGCTCGTCGGCGCGCGCGAGCAGGCCCAGTAGCACCAAGGCGACGGTCCCCGCATTCAGTTCCTTCTGAAACTTCCGCTGCAACTCATAGGTATCCATGACTGAATAGTAGTATCAACTTGCCAGTAGTCAAGGAAAAAAGATTTTTTAAACAAGGGGCTTGCATTTTCGAAATCGGGTGTTATAGTCCACTACAACACTAGCTTGGCAGGACGGACGGACACCATGAATATCAAACTGAATATGCTCGCATTGCTCGTTGCACTGACGTTCGCGCTCCCCGCGAACGCCGAGAACGTCGACGAGCAGATTCGAAACCAGGGCCGGGCGGCGCTCGCATCGCTTAATGCGGAAATCAAGCGGTCGCTGAATGTGCCGCAGCGTGCGGACCCGACCACGGTCTACCCGGTCGATGAAGCGATCCGGATTCAGGGTCGCCAGGCGGTGCGCAGCGTCGCAATCGGCCTGGCGCTGAACCGGTACCGTCAGATCACCGGGGTGGTTGCGACCGCAGAGTAATCGAACTCCTCTACGCCGCGCACTGCGCGGCGTTTTCTTTTACCCTGTGCCGATGCCGTTCTCGATAGGGATTCCCGAACATGACGAAACTGAACATCCTGTTGGGCGCCACGTGCGCCGTAGTCCTCTCCGCCTGTTCTACCGCTGACATGTCCGCCGCGAAGCCAGAAGCGCCACCGCTTCTTGATCGGCAATTGCTGTTCGGGAATCCCGAGCGAGCGATGGCGCGTATCAGTCCCGACGGCGAGCACTTGTCGTGGATTGCGCCGGTCAACGGCGTATTGAACGTTTGGGTGGCGCCGGTGGGTGATCTTGACGCTGCGCGCGCGGTCACCGACGACAGCGGTCGCGGAATTCGTAATTATTTCTGGGCAGTGTCCGGCGACCAGCTCGTCTACCTACAGGATCAGGGTGGCGACGAGAACTGGCGCGTCTATAGCGTCGGCCTTGGCGGGGGTGCCGCGCGCGACCTCACACCCATCGACGGTATCGCCGCCCGCATCGAGGGCGTGAGCCACAAGCATCCTGGCGAAATCCTAATCGGAATCAACGATCGCGTGCCGCAGTTGCACGACATCTGGCGTGTGAATCTCGAAACCGGCGAGCGCACGCTCGTCGCTGAAAACCCTGGCTTTATTGCCATGACGACCGACGACGATTTTCGAGTTCGCTTTGGGCAGCGCATGTTGCCGGACGGCAGCATGGAGACGCTTCGGCACACCGAGGCGGGCGAATGGGTCGCGTTCGACAGTATCCCGTACGAGGACACGCTGACGACGACCATCATTGGTTTCAACGGTGCCGGCACCGATCTGTACATGATCGACAGCCGCGGCCGCGACACGGCAGCACTCGTTTCACGCAACATCGAATCCGGTGACACGCGCGTTTTGTACGCGAACGACCGCGCCGACGTGTCGGATGCACTCGTTCGTCCCATCACGCGCGAAATCGAAGCGGCCGCTTCGACTTACGATCGTGAGCGTTGGGAAGTACTCGACGATGCGGTGCGTGCAGATTTCGAATACCTGCCAACGGTCGATAACGGTGAATTCTCGGTAGTGAGCCGTACGCTCAGCGACGACCGCTGGATCGTCGCGTACTCGCGCTCGGATGCGCCGGTTCGTTACTACCTCTACGACCGCGGCGCGCGCGACGCCGAGTTCCTGTTCAGCAATCGACCAAACCTAGAGGGCCAACCGCTCGCGCCGATGCACCCGCTCGTGATTCGCTCGCGCGACGGAATGAACCTCGTGAGCTATCTGACCGTGCCCACCGAGTACGACTCGGAGCGTAGCGGTCGGCCCGCCGCGCCGGTGCCGATGGTGTTGTTCGTACACGGCGGACCCTGGGCGCGCGATGGTTATGGTTATCACCCGTACCACCAGTGGCTGGCGAACCGCGGATACGCGGTGCTCAGCGTGAACTTCCGCGGCTCAACCGGTTTCGGTAAGGCGTTCCTGAATGCAGGCGACCGCGAGTGGGCGGCGAAAATGCACGACGACCTGCTCGACGCCGTCGCGTGGGCGGTAGACGAAGGCGTTACGACCTCGGATCAAGTCGCGATCATGGGCGGCTCGTATGGTGGCTACGCGACGCTCGCAGGCCTAACGTTCACGCCGGAGACGTTCGCGTGCGGCGTCGATATCGTCGGCCCGTCGAACCTCGTCACGTTGCTCGAAAGCATTCCGCCGTATTGGGCGCCGATGGTCGAGATGTTCGCGAAGCGCGTTGGCGACCATCGCACAGAAGAGGGCCGCGCGTTTTTGGAATCGCGCTCGCCGCTCACGTTCGCGGACCGCATCACGAGGCCGTTGCTGATTGGCCAGGGCGCGAATGACCCTCGCGTGAAACAGCCCGAGTCCGACCAGATCGTTGCTGCGATGAAGGCGCACGAAATTCCGGTGACGTACGTGTTGTACCCGGATGAGGGCCACGGCTTCGCGCGACCGCCGAACAACCTATCGTTCAACGCCGTGACGGAGGGCTTCCTGTCGACCTGCCTCGGAGGACGCGTGCAGCCCATCGGCGACGACCTCGAAGGTTCGTCGATCCAGGTGCTTGAAGGCGCCGATATGGTGCCGGGCCTCGCCGAAGCGCTCTAGCGCGCGGCGGCATTGACCGCGGCCGCGGCCGCGTCCATAGGCTGCATCAGGCCTTCGACGCGGTTCACGGCGCGCCCGTCGGCGTCGAGCACGGTAACTAGATTGCTGTGGTCGAACGAGCCATCGCCGTTGTCGCGATAACGCACACCGAGCAGCATCGCGAGTGCCCTGATCTGCGCGCGGTCGCCGCGCACGAAGCGCCAGCGTGGGTCGTCGAGGTCGTGGCTCGCCGCGTAATCGGCGAGTGTCTCCGGCGTGTCATTCACCGGGTCAAAACTCACGAGCACGAAGCGTGTTTTGGCGCGCACGTCATCGCCGAGCAGCGATTCGAGTCGGCGCGCATCGTGGACCAGGATCGGGCATGCGGTCTTGCAGCTTCCGTAAAACATCACCATCACCACCGGGCCGCCGCGTAGCGAGGCGAGCGTGAATTCGTCGCCTTGATGGTCAGTCCAGACTCCGTCGAGGTGGTAAATCGATTCGGCGTGGTCGACCGGCGCAGCCGACATCGTCTCGTGCTTCCCATGACCCGCGTGCGGGTCATCGCCGGACACCGGGCCGCACGCGAGCAGCAGCGCCGCCGCCGCAAGAGTTAAGAATTTCATGTCAGGACTCCAGGTCGTATGCGCAACGGAAGCCGAGCGTGCTCGTCGTCGTGCGCGGGGTGTAATTGCTGCGCGATTGGTAGCGCAGAAATGTGACGTAGTGGGCCGAGTCGTTGTCGGCGAGATAGCGCGCGGTGTCCCCGCAGCTCGTGCCGATCGCCGCATCCCCGGCCGATGACTGCGCGACCATCTGGAAATCCTCGACCCATTCGAGCACGAGGCCGTGCATGTCGTGCACGCCCCAGCGGCCGGCGGGTTCGCCGCCGACGGCACGGTGTGCGTACGCGCTGGGGTTTGCGTAGTACGAAAAAAGCATCGACGCGTAGGTTTCGGAATCGAGCCCCGCGGACTCGTGGGCCACGTACTCCCATTCGTCTTGAGTCGGCAACCGGCCGCCCTGTGCCGCGCAGTACGCGCTCGCCGCAAACCACGAGACGTGCGTGACGGGATGGTCGGCTGGGGCACTTGCCAGCGCCTGCAAGTAACCGGTATCGCGGAATACGGACGGCGCTGTGTCGCGTCCCCAGTCGGGATGGATGGAGACGAACGAGGCAAATGCCGCGTTCGTCACCGGGGTCGCATCGAGCCGGAAGGGCGCGATGTCGACCGTTGTGTTGCTGCCTAGCAGCACCCGAAGCTGGAAGGTGCCGCCGTCAATCGCGACCGGCTCCGCCTGCACGGCCGCGGCCGCGAGGACGAGTGCCGGCAGACAGAGTAGGCCGCGCATGGCGTTATTTCCTCGGGCCGGCCTTGAGGGTGCCGCTCGCGCCGCGCTCGGCGTCCGCAAACTCGTGGTCGACAATCTTGTAGCTGCCTTCCTCGGGCACGATGAACTCCATGACCGCGCCGTTGCTGGCGCCGAGTAGGACCGTCTGCATGCCGCGCATCTCGTTGAACGGGTTCCCCTCATACCAGATTCGATCGAAGATGGCGCCGATTACGTGGAAGCTCGAGGTGCCGCTCGGACCCGCATTGAGCACGTACAGACGCACGCGGTCGCCCGCATTCGCCTTGAGCGGCTCGTTGTGGACCGCGCTGACGTGGCCGTTGAATGCAACCACCGACGGATTGCGAGCCATCGCTGCCGCATGGTCGTAGCGCATCACGCCGCCATTCGGGTTCGTGGCGAGATAGAACTCCGACTGGACCATTACGTACGAGTGATCGACCTGTGAATCGGTCTCGTAGCCGCCCTTCGGCGATACGACGACGGCACCGTACTGACCCATCGCCGTGTGCATCAACACGCTCGGCGTACCGCAGTGGTACATGTAAACGCCGGGGTAATTCGCGACCCACTCGAACTGGATGGTCTGGCCAGGGGCGATCGTGCGCCACTTGTCGTTCGCCGCGACCGTACCGCTGTGGAAGTCCATCGAGTGTGGCATCGGCGCCCGCGCCGGGGTTCCTTTCTGGAACGCGTTCTGCAGGGGCGGGGTGACGGCCACTTCCTCGTCGGAGCGGTTTTTCATCGTGAAGATGACGCGGTCGCCCTCGCGAACGTGCAGGGTCGGTCCGGGTGCGCTGCCGCCGAACGTCCACGAGACAAACTTCTTACCCGGCGCGACCTCGATTTCCTGTGCGAAGGTGTCGAGCCGGACTTCGTGCGTCCGATTACCCTCGTAATCCAATGCCTTCAGATTAGGTAACGCGGACAGATACTCACCAACGGCGCCGGGGCCTTGATAATCTTCGGTGTAGACACGCGCTTCCGGCAGTCCGAACACCTTGCCGTCGATGGTGTACTCCTCAGCCGACGCGGCGCCCGCCGTCAATCCGGCGATGGCCACCACGAGTAGCACGGGGTTCAATTTCTTCGACTTCATCACGATTCTCCAGTTGGTTTTAGGTCCAGCGGAGCGAAGGGTAGTCCCGCCGCGCTACTGACGCTTTGCGCTGGAGCAAAGCGTCAAGGCGATTGTTGTCCGGCTAATTCGGACAAGCGGCCGCGGTCGTGTAGGACGACATGTTGGCGACGGGTGCTGACGATGCCGGCATCCTGCCATTCGGACAGGATGCGGCTGACGGTAAACAGGGTGGTGCCGATCATCTCGGCCATCTCTTCGCGGGACAGCGCTTGATCGACGAGAACGCCATCGGGGACCTCGGCGGCGCCGCGGTCGGCGAGGCGGAGCAGCATCGCGGCGAGGCGCTGCGGTACGCGGCTCGTGGCGAGTTCACGGCCTTGGCTGAGTGCATCCTGCATGTGCATTGCCATTGCGGACATGATGTTCGCATGCAGCTGAGGATGCATCTGGACAAGTTCCCGCATCCGGACGCTCGACCACGCGGCAATTCGTGAGGGCTCGCTCGCAATGGCCGTGACCGGAAATCGCCCTCCAGGGAGTAACGCGACCGCTGCGATCACCTCACCGGCCCGGATGAACCGGACAATCATCTCCTTGCCCTCGGGCGTAGACTGGATCAGCTTCACGCTGCCGCTGTCCACGAGATAAAACGTATCCGCCGGGTCGCCCTGCGTGAACAGCATCTGCTCCCGCGCATAGTCCCGCAACGCAGCGGATTCCAGCATCTGCGTCCTTACGTTGTCGTCGATGCCGACGAACAGGGCGGAGGCAAGGACCTCCTGGGAATACGCCCGGTCAGGCATGCAGTTCCTCCTGGGCGCGCAATCGCCTCGATGCGCGCATGAATCCGAGGCACGCGGCGAGGTTCAGTGCGAGCGGCACCACCATCATCCACGGACCGTGGCCCGGCGAGACGAACTCGATAATTTGATAGAGCGCCACGCCAGCCAAGGGCATCATGATGCCTCGTAAGCCGGTCAGTGTCATGTGCAAGCTCATATATTGCGTCGCACGTTCGGGCGGCGCGAAATCGTGGTGGCCGATGTTCCAGCCAAGCATGCCGCCGGCCTGAGACACGCCATAGAGCGCGGCTGCGACCCAAATCATCCACTCCGTGCGCGTCACCACGGCGATGAGCACCGCCGTGATCATCGCCGTACCGGCCCATGACTGCTTAGCCCGATAGTGGATTACATGGCGCGTATCGAGGAGCCTCGCCCAGGCCGGTATTGCGAGCGGCATCATCAACAACGGGATCGAGCTCGTGACCATCACCTGCTGTAGCGGTGAGAATTGCATGTAGTCGTTTAGGATGACGATCAACGGCGCCATCAGCATCAGGTTGCCGGAGCCGAAGACGAACATCAGCGACATGTACTCGCGAAAGCGATCGTCGCCTCTTAGCAAGCGCATCAAGCGTAGCGGGTTGATCAGGTTGCCTTCCGCGCGCAGATTCGCGCGCTCGAGCTTCAGCAGGCGTTTTTGCTGGCGCATGCGCATGCGGCGGTAGGTGAGCGCGCCCGTGATCCCGACCGCGGCGAGCACGGGGTACACCCAACGGAAAGCGTGTGGGTGCCAATCCATCGCAAAGCCAACCACGATTCCGACCGTGCCCATCAGCAGCGCGCCGACCATCACGAGGCGACCGGACATCGACGCGAGCATCTCGCGCGGATAGTTCGCGCGCCACACGCTGCTACGAATCGTCGTGACGCCGGACCAGAAGAAGCGCGCGAGCACTGCGCCCGCGATGACGAGCGCGAGGCCCATCGAATTGATTGGCGCCGCGGCAATCAACAAGAGCGATAGACAGCACAGCACCTGCACGGTGATCAGCATGTGAATCTTGTCGCGGCCTTGGCTCGCGCCGGCCCAGACCCAACTCAGAATATGCGACAGCGCTGGCGCGCCCGCGACGGCCGCGACGGCAAAGTTCAGCGTCAGCGGCTCAACGGCGCCCGCAAATGCATTCTTGACGATGACGCCTGTAATGCCGCCCTCGACGCCGCCCAACGCGACAGCGAGCAAGGTCCACGACATCAGCTCCCGGCGGTAGGTGGGGCGGGCCATGAACGGCATTCGCGATTTCCAGGAAGGCATCGACGCAGTTTAACCCGCATGCGAAAATGCACCGTAATGAACCACTTCGTAAACAACCATTCCATGACACCGCCGTATCCGTCCGGTTTCGAACGCGCGTTGTTCGCGATGGGTTGCTTTTGGGGCGTGGAGCGGAAGTTCTGGCAGCTGGACGGCGTTTGGGTCACCGCCGCAGTCTATGCGGGTGGGACTACGCCGGATCCAACGTACGAGGACGTATGCACCGGGCGCACCGGGCACGCTGAATCGGTACTCGTGGTGTTTGATCCCGCGCGCGTCAGCTACCGCGAGCTGTTACGGATGTTCTGGGAATCGCACGACCCGACGCAGGGATTGCGTCAGGGCGGGGACATCGGAACGCAGTACCGTTCTGTCGTTTTCTGGTTCGACGATGCGCAACGGCAGGCAGCTGAAGCGACGCGCGACGAGTACGCGCGAGCGCTGGCCGACGCCGGCCACGGCGCGATCACGACCGAAATCCTGCCCGCACCTGAGATGTATTTCGCGGAGGACTACCACCAGCAATACCTAGCGAAGAACCCCGCAGGTTACTGTGGCGTCGGCGGCACCGGCGTGTCTTGCGCCATCTGACATCTGTCATCTTTAATCCCTGACGCACGACACTGGGCGGCAGTCCGCGCGACGCCCATGATTCGCACCATGGAAACCATCGCAGAACTTCGCGGCGTCACCCGTCGTTTCGGCACGCAGACGGCGGTCGACGGCCTCGACCTTTCAATCCCGCGCGGCGGGGTGTACGCGCTACTCGGACCGAACGGCGCTGGCAAGACCACGACCATCAGCTTGTTGCTCGGCCTGATACGTGCGGATGCGGGTACGGCGACCGTGTTCGGTCGCAAGCCGGGCGAGATGGACGCCAGGCTCGCGATCGGCGCGATGCTCCAAGTCAGCGGCGTACCGGCGACGCTCACCGTACGCGAGCACATCGAACAGTTCTCGGGCTACTACCCGAAGCCGCTGCCGTTCGCGGAAGTCATCGCGCGCGCCGGGCTCGAAGGCCTCGAGGACCGCCGCTTCGGCAAGCTGTCGGGCGGCCAGAAGCAACGCGTGTTGTTCGCGCTTGCGATCTGCGGTAACCCAGAGCTGTTGTTCCTCGACGAGCCGACCGTCGGCCTCGATGTCGAAGTACGCAGACGGTTGTGGTCGGTGATCCGCGACCTCGCTGCAGAAGGGCGAACCATCGTGCTGACGACCCATTACCTAGAGGAGGCGGATGCGCTCGCGGATCGCGTCGGCGTACTCAACCATGGCAGGCTCGTCGCCGAAGGCACACCGGCAGAAATAAAAGCACGCGTCGGTGGGCGAATCATCCGCTGCACGACAACGCTATCCGAAGCCGAACTGCGTGCGCTTCCAGGCGTGCGGGGGTTACGGCGACACAGCGCACGGGTCGAGCTCGCAGTCGATGAGGCGGAACCCGTGCTGCGCGAGTTGCTCGCGAGAGACGCCGCACTCGCGGACCTCGAGGTGATCGGAATCGGGCTTGACGATGCGTTCCTCTCTTTGACGGAGGCCGCATGATGATTGGAATTCTCGCTCGGGAAACTTGGGGCCAGTTCATCAGTGTATGGCGCACGCCGGAATTCGCGATGCCGACGTTGCTATTCCCGGGGATGTTCTATGTCTTCTTCGGGTTGCTGTTTACGATGAGCCGCTCGATGCATATGCCGACGTGGTTGCTCGCGACCTACGGCGTATTCGGCATCATGGGCCCGGCGCTGTTCGGTTTCGGTATCGGCATCGCCGTCGAGAAGGGCGAGGGCTGGCTGCGGTTGAAGCGCGTTGCGCCGGTGTCGCCGCTCGTCCCGTTGATCGCGCGCACGGCGATGGCCATGTTGTTCGCACTCGTCGTGTTCGTGATCCTTGCGTCACTCGGCGCGTTGTTCGGCGACGTGCGTATGCCGCGTCTGGACTGGTTCCTGCTCGCAGTTACGCTGACCGTGGGTGCAATCCCGTTCTGCGCTATGGGGCTTGCGGCCGGGCTGTGGTTGAGTCCGCAGGCAGCGCCCGCGGTGATGAACCTCGTGTACCTGCCGCTCGCGTTTCTGTCCGGGCTGTGGATACCTTTGATTGCGTTCCCGGAGTGGATGCAAAAGCTCGCCGTCGCGCTACCGCCGTATCACTTGGCCGCCATCGCGCTCGATGTCGTCGGCGGCAAGCCGGTGGAAAGCATCGCTGTGCACATCGCGGTGCTCACTGCGTTTACCATCGTATTCCTCGCGATCGCCGCCGTCGGCTGGCGTCGCGTTCAGGAGGCATGAAATGAATCGTAAATTCATCGGGCTGCTCGTCGCGGTCATCGCGCTCGTCGTGTTCTTCTTCCTGCTGCCGGAACCAGAGGCGCCCGAGCCTGATGCGTGGCCGGTTGTCGACGGCAATACTTTCGTGCTGCGCGGTGTGCGCGTGTTCGACGGCGAGCGAGTGCACGAGAAAGCCGATGTGTTGGTCACGGATGGCGTGGTCAGCGCGCTGAGCGGCAAGGTCCCCGTCCCGGACGGCGTGCCTGAACTCGCCGCGGCCGGGCACACCTTGATTCCGGCAATGCTCGATGCGCACACGCACAACTTCGGTGCGTCGCGCGAAGAGGCATTGCGCTTCGGTGTCGGCACGCAGGTCGACATGTTCACCTCACACACATCGCTCGCCGCAGCGCGGACGGAGCGCGACGCGGTCGAGCGATCCCAGCAGGCCGATATGTGGTCGGCGGGCACGATGGTGACCGCACCGGGTGGGCACGGCACGCAGTACGGTATGGCGATTCCGACGCTCGACAGTCCCACGGACGCGGCGGCCTTCATCGCCGAGCGCGTGGCGGAGGGCTCGGACTTCATCAAGCTTACGGTCGAGGGCGGCAGCCGCTGGAGCAACGGCCTGCCGACGCTTGATGCCGAGACGCTCACTGCTGCAATCGCTGCCGCGCATGCGCACGGCAAGCTCGCGGTCGTGCATGCCGGTACGGTCGAAGAGGCCACGCTAGCGGTCGATGCCGGCGCAGACGGTCTCGTACACGTGTTTCGCGGCGAGATGCCACCCGCTTTGTTGGAATCACTCGTCGAAAACGATGTATTCGTCATTCCGACCTTGTCCGTGATGGAGTCACTGGCGGGGCGGCCACACGGCTTGGTCGACGATGCACGGCTGCGACCCTTCATTGATCCCGCGCAGGAAGATGCCTTGCTACTTCAGTTCCCGGGCGGCGGTCGCGCCGAAATACTGCCCGAGGTGATGGCGACGGTTAATGCGATGCATGCTGCCGGTATCGTGCTACTCGCGGGCTCCGATGCACCGAATCCCGGCACTGCGCACGGCGTCAGTCTGCATCGCGAGCTCGAGCTACTCGTCGAGGCGGGGTTGACGCCGCAGGCGGCGCTCACAGCGGCAACGAGTCGTGTCGCAGCGGTCTTCGATATCCCACGCGGCCGCATCGCGAAGGATTCGCGCGCCGATTTCGTGTTGGTCGCCGGCAACCCGCTCGAGGACATCGCGGCATCGCGCGCGATCACAGCCATCTGGAAGAACGGTTACCGTGTCGAACGCGCGCGCTTCGACGAGCGTGCAGCGCAAGGGCCATTACCCGCCGCGCCGGCGGAACTCGGCGCGTTCGAAGGCGGCGACGATGGCTGGTATGCGACGACCGACTCGATTATGGGTGGTGCGTCCAGCGTGACCCTCGCCGCACTCGATGGGGTGCTCACGATTGACGCGGACGTCAAGACCGGCGCGCCGTTTCCTTGGGCTGGGGCGATGCGGTCGATGGTCGACGGCGGCATGGAGCCGGCGGACGCAACCGCATTCAAGACGCTGACGCTCAGAATTCGTGGCGAAGGCACCGCGCAGCTGCTGTTCTTCTCCGGTGCGAGCGCGCAGAACAGACCCGCGGTTTTGCCGGTCCAACTCGATGGCACATGGCAAGATCTTGCGCTTGATTTGTCCGGAGTCGCCGGGCTCGACCTCGCGCGTCTGCGCGCGGTCGGATTGACCGCAGGCCCCGCGCCCGGGTCAATGCGTATTGAGCTCGACGAGATGGTGCTACGCTGACTGCAATGCGGTTCGTCAAGGCCATCCACCGACGATTGCTGCCGGCAGAGGCAGGTTGGATTCCGTACCTATGGCTTGTCTACCTGTCGTTCTTCTCGATTCGATACTTTTACGCTCCACCGAGCGCGCTCGAATCGGCCGCGATCGCGCTGACCCTCGTTGCGTTCCTCGCGCTGTACTTCGGCGGCTACTGGAAACGAGGGTGGGCGCTCGTTCCGACCATCATCGGTATCGGGGTGATCGGCACGATCTGGGCGCCGCACAATGTCGGTGCGGGTGTGTTTTTCATTTATGCCGCGAGTTTCGCGGGCTGGCTCGGGCCGGTGCGCCGCGCCGCAAGCGGCGTTGCAGCGGTCATACTCTGGGCGATGGTGGTCGCCTACCTATGGCAGTCACATCCGACCTTCTGGGGGCCCGCGCTGTTGTTCGGCGTCATGGTCGGCACCATCAGTATCTATGACTCGACACAACTGCGGCGGGATGCCGAGCTACGCTTGTCGCAAGAGGAGGTCCGACAGATGGCGCGTGTTGCGGAGCGCGAACGCATCTCGCGGGACATGCATGACCTGCTCGGTCATACATTGTCTGTGATCACACTCAAGGCCGAACTCGCGGCCCGCGTCATCGACCGCGATCCCGCACGCGCGAAAACCGAAATCCGCGAGGTTGAGCAGGTCTCGCGCGCAGCGCTCGCGGATGTCCGCGAAGCAATCAGCGGCATCCATACGCGCGGATTGGCCGGTGAGCTCGAGCACGCGCGCGTTGCGCTCAAGGCCGCCGGCGTTCGGCTGGAAGTGGATGGCGCCGTTCCCGCGGTACCGCCCGCGGCCGAAGCAGTGCTTGCGATGGTCGTCCGAGAAGCTGTCACCAATGTTGTTCGACATGCACAAGCCAGCTATTGCCGCGTAGTATTCCGCCGCGAAGCGGAGGAAGCGTTCGTTGAGGTCCAAGATGACGGGCGGGGTTCGAAAGCGCTAACGGGCGGCGGCATCGATGGCATGCGCGCGCGCCTTGCGGCGGCGGGTGGGCGGCTTGAGGTTGGCGATGAATTCGGTGTGCGGTTGCGCGCGTGGTTGCCGACTTGAGCATCCGCGTTGTCATTGCGGAAGATCAGGCGCTCGTGCTCGGCGCACTTGCCGCGCTGCTTGAGCTCGAGCCGGATATTGAGGTCGTCGCACAAGTACAGACTGGCCGTGCGGCGATGACGGCGCTCGTCGCACACTCGCCTGACATTTTGTTGACCGATATCGAGATGCCCGAAATGACCGGCCTCGAACTCGCGGCCGTCGCGCAACGCAATCACCCATCGACGCGGGTGGTTATCGTCACTACTTTTGCGCGCGCCGGATACCTGCGGCGCGCGCTCGATGCGGGCGTGCGCGGTTACCTGTTGAAGGACGCGCCGGCGACGGAACTCGCTGATGCGATTCGTACGGTCCACACGGGAGGACGGGCGATCGCGCCGGAGCTCGCGACGGAAGCGTGGGCCGGCGGCGAAGACCCGCTCACGGATCGCGAGCGCCAAGTACTCCGCTTCGCCGCCGATGGGAAGTCGACCGCAGAAATTGCTGCGCTCGTACACCTCACCGAGGGGACCGTCAGGAACTACTTGTCCGAGGCGATCGGCAAGCTCGGCGCGGCAAACCGCGTTGATGCCGCACGCATCGCGCGGCAGCAAGGCTGGCTCTGAACTAGCTTACTTTCCGCTGTTCGAACAGGCCCGTGGCGAATAGCACAATGCCGCCGACGCCGAAAAGATACGCAGCCGCGGCGATGGTGCTACTCGGCTCAATCAACAGCGCGACCACGATAGCCACGGCCCCGGCACCTTGCAGTAAAAAGCCGCCCGCCCGGCGCTGGGTGCCGCGAAGTTCCCATGATGTCTGCACCAGCAAGCCGAAGCCCGCGATGCCGAACACGACGATCCACCAGTCGGCCATCGCTGCGCCGTCGGCGAGAAGGGCTGCCGCGACACCCGTCGCGGCAGCCAGACCAAGTAAACCCCACCAGATGAATTTATTCATGCTGAGCCCTCTAGTACATGATGTTGCAACCCTGTGCGATTTTTCCGAGGCAATTTCCGCACTGATATGCGGCCGCGATGCACGTGAAACAACCAACGCCACCGCCGCAGCCGGCGATTCCACACACGACCGCAAGCGCGCAGACTGCCGCGCACATTTCGTGGTCGCGTTGCGTGCAAGCCTGGATCGTTCCGCTGTCGTCGAAGGTCGTACCAAGCGATGCCGACACCGACTCCGACGCGTTGGGTGCGAAGAAGCGCGGACGATAAGCCGCTAGCGACTCGTCGGTAATGACCGCGGTGTACAACGCCGCGTCATACGCATCGAGCCCACCAAAACGCTCGGTGTCACACTGCGTAGGATCGCTGCTCTTCTTTGACTTGCCCTTACCTTTCCGTCCGCCGCCGTCGGTCGGAGCTGCCTGCAGGTCGGTAATCTCTATGTCCGCAGGCTGGTTGCCGACCATCGTGCCGGTGGCCAGCACCTCTGATGACACAACGCCGTCACGCGTGTGTGTGACCAACAGGTTGCCCGAGTAGACTTCGCCGGCTGCTGAGTTGAACGGCTCGGTGGTGCTGATCTCCAGCGCCCAGTCGGTTCGGTCGGTATAGACGCGGAACGCCGACTCCGTCGCCGACAGGCGCAGGTCGAACGTACCCACGATATCGCCGCCGTCATCGAGCGCCTGCACGACCAGATGGTCCTCGGAGTGGTCGAGCACCTCGAGTTGCATGACGCCGAAGCGCGACGGAAGTTCAGGGTTATACGGCGTGAATGGACCGGCACCGGATGCGCCGGCGGTGGTGGTGAAGCTTGCAGCGACGAGCCACATGATTGGATGCAGGAATCTCCTGCGGAATGTATCGCGAGACATATCGGTTCCCTCCGTTGTGTGTCATCCGTGACGGGGAAACGATAGTAGGGTGTGTACTGCCCCTTCAATAGGGGTCTGTCCCTTTGCAGAACCATCCATTCTATGCCTGTCATTGCAGAAATCCAGCCCGTTGCGCATTGCGCTCACAGGGGCTAGTTTCGAGCTATGGGCAGCACGGAGGCATGGTCATGGGAAGGGTAGAAGCGGTTACGAATCTTGACGAGTGGTTTCGGGATTCATTGGGGACGGCGCTGCAGAAACAGCAAGTGTCGATGGATCCGGCAACCGAACATTACATGGTCAACCTGCTGTCGTGTTTCGCGCGTGCGGAAAACCTTTATGAGGTCACTCGGGACGGTTACGGCTTAAAACCGCTCGCGCTGATGCTCGCCGACGCGCTCGAGACACCGAGCCCCCATGCACGGCACCATGCATTGCAGCGGCTCGGCGATGTATCGCTGTTCATCTCTGGTTTCTTTCAAGACAGCCTCGCGCGGCGCGCAGTCGACGTCGATTATTACGCGAAGATGGGCGGCGGCGCGTACGACACGCTGTCGGGGCTACCGCCCCGCACGATGCGCGAACACGCGCTGCACTCGGTATTCAGTGAGCTCGCAGCGAAATTCCTGCATTGCGTCGAAGCCATCGCGGAAGTTGCGCAGCAATCCCGGGTATTCAACGAGCGGGACGTTTTGCGGCTCTACGATTTGTATCTCAACACGGGCAGCAAGCGCGCGCAGCGGGCGCTGAACGGATTGGGCATCGTGCCGAGCTTCAATGTCAGCAGCAGAACGCAGCACTGACGCCAACGGGCTGCTGCGCCGCACACAGCGGCAGATCGAACGGCTGTATGGCATTGAAGCGCCGCACGCGGCCGAGACCTTCCTGCTCGCGGACGCGAAACTCGCACGCATCCTGCACGGCGATGGTTGGACCGATACCGACGAGTCGTTGCTGGTGCGCGAGGAGGGCGGTGATCTCGAGTTGTCGCTGTTCCTCGACAGCGCACTACTCAAACGCCTCGCGAGCGCGTCGCCGTACGACGCGCTCGGTGACGGCAACCTCGCGGATTTCTGGAGTCTGGTCGAAGGCGTCAGCCATTTCGTGTACCTGACCTGGAACGCCGCCAGGCAGCGCAGTGTCACTCCGCTGGAGATGGAACTTCAGGGCGAGGTCGACAAGTTCACGCTGACGGCGCTCACCTGGCAGCGTCAGCGCGGCGGGAGCCCGCGCGCGCTGCACCGGCTGCTGTTCGATGCGACGCACGTCAATGACGAGCTTGCGCCGGACTTGCGCGAGCGCTATCACGACGCGAATCGGTACGCGGGCCGCTATTGCCTAGATTTGCAGCGTGAATATCTCGAGCGGCGCCGCGCCGGCTTGGTCGATGAACTCAGGTCGTTCTACCGCGAGAACCGCGGCGGCAAACTCGCGCGCATCGGCCATCCTTGATTGATTCGCGGCGGTGCCACGGTTCCAATGTAGGAGCGGCGCCTTTGCGCCGCGATGGTCGGGCCACAAGGGTCTGGAATAACGGATGGGAGCGGCGCTCTTGGCGTCGCGGTGATTCACTCGACGACGCGCGTGCCTTCCACCGCGGTCAGTTCACTAAACAGCGCTGACAGCCGCTTCGTCACCGGCCCGGCATTGCCATCGCCGATGGTCGCGTCATCGATCGCCACGACCGGCGCGAGCTCGCCCATGGTCCCGGTGCAGAACACTTCGTCTCCAGCCAGGAACTCTGCTGGCGTGATATCCCGCTCCACGCACGCGATACCGTGCTCGCGGCACACCCTGAGGATCGTCGAGCGAGTGATGCCCTCGGGGCACGCCCAGGTCGTCGGCGTGGACACGGCGTCGTTCTTGACGAGAAAAAGGTGCGTCGCATTCGTCTCCGCGACAAAGCCGCGCGTATCGAGCATCAACGCGTCGTCAGCCCCCGCCGCCGTCGCCTCGATTTTCGCGAGGATTGAGTTTAGTAGGTTATTCGAATGAATTCGTTGGTCGACGACATCGGGCGAGGGCCGCCGTACCGACACGATTTTGAGCCGCACACCGCCCTTGTCGTACACCGGCGGTTTGAACTCCGCCGCGACGATCAGCGTGGGCCCCTGCGTATTGAGCCGGGGGTCCATGCCGGAGGTGTACTTCACGCCGCGTGTGAGCGTCAGTCGGATGTGTACGCCGTCACGCATGTTGTTCGCGGCGAGCGTCTTCCTGATGTCGTCGAGGATGCGCTCGCGCGCTGGAACTTCAGCAAACGCGATTGCGCGCGCGGAGCGCTCGAGCCTGTCGAGATGCTCATCGAGCGCGAAGATGCGTCCGTCATAGACGCGCAGGCCTTCCCACACGCCATCACCGCCCTGCACGACTGAATCGAACACGCTGATCGCGGGTTCATCGCGGTGCCGCAGCACGCCGTCGACACAGACCTGGAGGTCCTTGTTACGCGGGTCGTAGGGCTGCTTCATGGAGCTGGTCGTAGATGGCGACGCATTCCGAGTACAGGCCACGCAGCGGTGCCGGAACGTCGACGACCTCTTCACGCGGCTCGGAGAAGCCGGTGGTCTGCGCGACCTTGTCGTACCATTCGCTCGCCCAAGCGCCGTCGGTGTCACGCAGGCCCGGCTTCCATGCAAGCATCGCCGGCTCGAACGGCAGGCCGAGCGCGGTGCACAGCTTCGTGAGCATGTCGCGCGGGTCGCGCAACACGTCATTGCCGTCGATGACGGGCGGATTGATGCCGAGATCGCCGCGGATGCGCTCGAACAGTGCGAGCTGCTGCGGCAGGCCGGTGTCGGCGAGGGTCGGTTCGGGGATGAACTCGGTCAGCGACACCAGCATGGCAGAAGGTTCGCGGATCAGGAACGCATGCGTGACGTCGTCGAGCCAGTCGCGGCCAACATCGCCGACGAGGTGATGCGTCATGTGTTTCTGGTACCAGACCGGCTTGTCGTTCGGGATTGGGCCGATCAGCCAGTCAGTGACTTTCTGCCAGTCGGTTTCGTGGGTCGCGAGCGTTTTCTCGCGTGCCGGGTGATCGAGTCCGGTGACGGCCAGATAGTGCGCGTATAACGGCTCGTCGGTGACGACCGTGTCGGAGCGGCTGCCCCAGCTACGCATCATCGCGGTTGAAATGTTCCGTGGTCCAGACCACATCGCTATTCGGGTAGACATCGCGGGATAATAACAGGCGTGATTGTTCACTTGGACATGGACGCGTTCTACGCGTCGGTCGAAATCCGCGAGCGCCCCGAGCTCGCCGACCTGCCGGTCGTCGTCGGTGGCGTACAACGCGGCGTTGTCGCTGCGGCGAGCTATGCTGCACGGCGCTTCGGCATCCATTCAGCGATGCCGATGGCGACCGCTTTGAAGCGCTGCCCGGACCTCATCGTGCTGCCGGTTCGCATGGCGCTGTATGCGGCCGAATCGCGCAAAATCATGGCCATTATCGAGCGGTATACGCCGCTGATCGAGCCATTGTCGCTCGATGAAGCGTTCGTCGACCTGCGCAGGAGCGTGAAATTGTTCGGGCCGGTGCCCGACATCGCGCGACGCATCAAGCGCGAGATCCGGGACGAGTTGGGCCTCGTCGCATCGATCGGTGTCGCGCCGGTGAAGTTCGCGGCGAAAATCGCCTCCGACCTCGGCAAGCCCGACGGTTTTCTCGTCGTCGAACCGGATGGCCTGCGCGCGTTCCTCGACCCGCTTCCCGTATCACGTCTGTGGGGCGTCGGAAAAGTCGGCGAGAAGTCGATGCATGCGCTCGGTCTGAAGACCATCGCAGACGTCGCGGTGCAGGACGAGACGACGATGAATCGCCACTTCGGCAAGCATGGACTCCACCTGCTCGCGCTCGCGCGCGGTATCGACCCGCGGGGTATCGAACCCGACCGCGAAACGAAGTCCGTGTCGAACGAGACGACGTTCTCTGCCGATATCGCCGACCGTGAAGCGTTGCGCGCCATCATCTTGCAGCTGACCGAGCAGGTCGCGTGGCGGTTACGTAACCACGGGCTCGAAGGTCGCACCGTGCAGATTAAGGCGCGGTATTCGGATTTCGCGACTTACACGCGCGCGCAGACGCTTTCCGCGCCGACCGCCGCGACCGATGCCATCTGGGAAGCGGCCGCGGCGCTGCTCGACAAACTGCCGCGACCGGGTCAGCCGCTCAGATTGCTCGGGGTCGGTGTGAGCGGCTTCGACGGCGCGCCCGAGTCGCAGGCTGACCTGTTCGGCGAATCCGCGGCGCCGAAGCGCGTCGACGAAGTCGCCGACCGCATCAAGGAAAAGTTCGGCGTGGCCGCCGTGAAGCGCGCCACCACCCTCAAAAAGTGACAGATGGGGTCAGGCACCATTGGGACTTGGTGGGACACTTGGGGTCAGGCACCTTCTGTCCCGTTGGTGCCTGACCCCGAGTGTCCCGTCTGAAATGCTAGCGTTTGAAGTGGTCGGCGATGACCTGCGCGACGCAGCACGTGAGCTTCTTGCCGGTCGGGATGTGCAGGAACTCGTTCGGGCCATGCGCATTCGAATGCGGTCCCAGGACGCCGGTGATCATGAATTGCGCGTCGGGAAACTTCTGACCGAGCATGCCCATGAACGGAATGCTGCCGCCTTCGCCCATGTACATCGCCCCTTGGCCGAAGTAGGTGTTGGACGCCGCGTCCATCGATTTCGCGAGCCACGGGGCGACCGCGGGCGCGTTCCAGCCGTCGCCGGCCTGCTCGGGTTCGAACTTCACGCGCGCGCCGTACGGCGGCTCGGTTTCGAATAGCTTCTTCAGCAGCGCGCTCGCCTTGCGCGGGTCGACCGTCGGCGGAAGACGCAGCGACACTTTCACCGCCGTGTGCGGGCGCAGCACGTTGCCGGCATTTGCGAGCGCAGGCAGTCCGTCCGCGCCGGTCACGGAAAGCGCCGGGCGCCAAGTTCGATTCAACACGAGTTCTTTGAGCTGATCGTTCATCGGGCGCACGCCGTCGACGAACGGGAATTTTGCGTACACCTCGTTGCCAAGCGTCTTCGCGGCTTTCTCAGCTTGCTCGACGCGCTCCTTCGGGATTTCCGCGTGCAGTTCTTCCGGCAGGATGCGCCCAGAGGTTTCGTCCTCGAGGCGCGACAGTAATTCGCGCACCACGCGGAAGCTCGACGGCACGACACCGCTCGCATCACCCGAGTGCACGCCCTCGGTGAGCACGTCGACCGAGAGATTGCCGCTCGCCATCGCGCGCAGTGAAGTCGTGCACCACATCTGGTCGTAGTTGCCGCAGCCGGAGTCGAGGCACACAACGAGGCTTGGGTTGCCGATGCGATCGGCGAGATGGTCGATGTAGTAGGGCAGGTCGTAGCTGCCGGATTCTTCGCACGCTTCGATGATGACGACGCAGCGGGCGTGCGACAGGCCCTGTTCCTTTAGAAGACGCACCGCGGTCAGCGACGCGTACGCGGCGTAACCGTCATCGGCGCCGCCTCGCCCGTACAGCTTGTCGCCCTTGCGGACCGGCTTCCACGGGCCGAGGTCGTCAGCCCAACCGGACATTTCGGGCTGCTTGTCTAGATGACCATAGAGCAGCACGGTGTCGTCGCCTTCGCCAGGGATTTCCATATAAATCAACGGGGTGCGGCCCTCGAGGCGCACGACCTCGACTGTCAGTCCCGCGATGTCCTGCGCGCGGCACCATCGTTCGATCTGGTCGACCGCTTGGTCCATGTAGCCGTGCTTCGCCCAATCCGGGTCGAAATGCGGCGATTTGTTCGGAATCTTGATGTACTCGACGAGCTCGGGAACGATGCTGTCTTCCCAGACTTTGTCCGAGAATGCGGCGGCTTTTTCCTTGTCAATCATGGAGGTCTCTCTAACAGGCGGTGCGCGGCGGATAGTCTAACGCGCTACGATAGCCGCTGCAGCCACAAGGAGCGGTCATGGCCGGCGGTCAACTGGAAAGCGAAAACCTCGCAATATTCTGCGACTTCGAGAACCTCGCGCTTGGCGTCGAGGATGCGCGCTACACGAAATTCGACATCAAGCTCGTCATCGAGAAGCTGCTGTTGAAGGGCAGCATCGTGGTCAAGAAAGCGTACTGCGACTGGGACCGCTACAAGGCGTTCAAGGCGCCGATGCACGAAGCGGCGTTCGAGATGATCGAGATCCCCCACATCCGGATGTCGGGCAAGAACTCCGCCGATATCCGCCTCGTCGTCGATGCGCTCGATCTTTGTTACACGAAGCCGCACGTCGATACGTTCGTGATCCTGTCCGGTGATTCCGACTTCTCCCCACTGGTCAGCAAGCTGCGCGAGAACAACAAGATCGTAATCGGTTGCGGCGTGAAGAACGCGACCTCCGACCTTCTCGTTTCGAATTGCGACGAGTTCATTTTCTACGATGATCTCGTGCGTGAGGAACCGACGGCACGCAAGACGAAGCGCAAGGCGAAGAAGAAAGCCGCCGCCACCTCATCGAAGAAAGAGACACCCGCCGAGGACAAGCGCCAGGAAGCATTCGACCTCGTGCTCGAGACCGTGGAAGCGCTGCAGTCCGAACGCGGCACGGGTGACCGCGTCTGGGGCTCGATGGTGAAACAAACGCTGAAGCGCCGTAAGCCGGGTTTCAACGAGTCGTACTACGGCTTCAAGACCTTCAGCGAAATGCTCGAGGAGGCCGGCAAAGCCGGGCTCTTGAAGCTGACCCCCGATGAGAAGTCGGGCGGTTACATCGTCGAGCCCACCGACGACGCTTGATGGCGGAGCTGGTTGCGCACCGCGGCTACGCCGCGCGATATCCCGAAAACTCCCTCGTCGCGCTGGATGCCGCGCTCAAGGCTGGCGTGCGCTGGCTCGAGTGCGACGTCCAGCTCAGCGCTGACCATGTCCCCGTGTTGCTGCACGATGCCGACCTCGCGCGCACGGCCGGCGACCCGCGGAATGTGTTCGATCTCACCGCGTCCGAACTCGAGACGGTGAGCGTCCACGAACCGCTACGCCTCGGGCGGGGCTTTGAGCCGACACTGGTACCGCGCCTCGCCGATGCGGTCGCCCTCATCGAAAAGTGCGAAGGCGCGACGCTATTCGTCGAGGTCAAGCACGAGAGCATCGAACGATTCGGCCTCGAGCCGGTGATGAACGCCGTCCGCGCCCTGTTGACGACCAACTGTGTGTTGATTTCGTTCCACGATGGCGCGGTCGCGCGCGCAACCGCACTCGACTTGCGCGCGGGTTGGGTCCTGCCCGAGTGGAGCGACCGCGCGCGCGAGCTTGCAACGACGCTCGCGCCGGAGTTCCTGTTCACGAACATCAAACGCGTACCGGACGGCGCCGACCTGTGGCCGGGTCCGTGGCGTTGGGCGGCGTACGACGCGAAGACCGCGGACGAGGCCATCGCAATGGCTACGCGCGGCTTTGAACTCGTCGAGACCAAGGCGGTGGGTGAGTTGGTGCTCGACCCCCGCGTTGCTGAGTGGCTGCGGCCGTGACCGTTGATTGCGATGTCCTCGTCGTCGGCGCTGGGATTCACGGCGCGGGCGTCGCGCAGGCGGCCGTCGCAGCGGGCTACTCGGTCGTTGTGGCGGAGCGCACTGCGCCTGCCGCGGGGACCTCGAGCAAATCGTCGAAGCTCATACACGGTGGCTTGCGTTATCTAGAGACCGCGCAGATTCCGCTTGTCTACGAGAGCCTCGCTGAGCGGCGCTGGATGCTCACCCACGCGCCCGCGCTCGTCCGTTTGTTGCCGATGCACATCCCGGTGTATGCGGACACCCGCCGAGCATCGATGACGATCCGCGCGGGCCTCAGCGCGTACGCGCTTTTGGGTGGGCTGCGCCGGCATGAGCGTTTCCACGCCTTGCAGCGGGCCGAATGGGATGCACTCGACGGAATCGATACGCGCAGCCTGCGCGCCGTCTATCGATACTTCGAGGCGCAGACCGATGATGCGGCGCTCACGCACGCCGTACTCGCGTCAGCCGAGCGGCTCGGCGCGATGGCGCGGATACCGGCCGAAGTCATCGGCGCGACCCCTCATGCCGACTCTGTCGCGGTCACGCTCGCACAGGACGGGCGCGAGTCGACAGTGCACGCGGGTGTCGTCGTGAATGCGGCAGGTCCCTGGGCATCTGCAGTCGCCGCAAAGCTTGGCATCACGGCGCCCGCAGTCGAGCTGGTCCAGGGAACGCACCTCGAGTTCGAAGGCGTGCTTGCCGAGGGCGCGTACTACGTCGAGGCACCCACCGATGGCCGCGCGGTGTTCGTGATGCCGTGGCACGGCCGTACGCTGGTTGGGACGACGGAGCGCGTGTACACCGGCGACCCCGCCGAAGTCGCGCCGACCGACGAAGAGCGCGACTACCTGATTGCGACTTACGCGCGTTATTTCCCGCAGCGCGACACGACGCCGGTCGCCGCGTGGGCGGGTTTGCGCGTACTGCCGGCTGCGGACAACAGCGCATTCCGGCGCCCGCGCGAAACGGTGTTCGACGCGGCCGACCGGATCGTGTCGATCTACGGCGGTAAGCTCACAACTTGGCGGCGCACCGCGCAGGATGCCTTGCAGATGTGCAAGCCGTGGTTACCGTTGGCGCCGCGGCAGGCGGACACCCGGAGGATCGCGCTTTGATTACACAAGTATTCCTACCCCTTTCGCTCGCGTTCATCATGTTCGCGATGGGCCTCACGCTCGTCGTCGACGACTTCCGGCGCGTCGCCGTACAGCCGAAGGCCTTCGCGGTTGGCGCCACGAGCCAACTCTTCGTCCTACCGCTTGTCGCGTTCGCGCTGGTCCTCGCCTGGCCGATGGAGCCAGCGCTCGCGGTCGGTGTGATGATCCTCGCCGCGTGTCCGGGCGGGGTGACCTCCAACTTGCTGACGCATCTCGCGCGCGGCGACACGGCGCTGTCGATTTCGTTGACCGCCGTCATTAGCCTGGCCAGCGTGGTCACCATCCCACTCATCGTGAACCTCGCGCTGTACAAGTTCATGGGGGCTGACGGGGTGGAGCTTCCGGTCGCGCGCAGCGTGGTCGGCGTGTTCCTGATTACGACGATTCCGGTGGTGCTCGGTATGTTCGTGCGCGCGCGCTGGACCCGCTGGGCGACGCGCTCCGAATCGGTGTTCCGGACCGCCGCGACGGTACTGTTCGTGGTCGTGGTACTCGGCGCGATCGCGTCGCAGCGCGAGAACCTCGTGGCGTACGCCGCGACGCTCGCGCCCGCGATGCTCGCGCTGAACCTCGTGATGATGGCGGTCGGTTGGTATGCGGCGCGGCTGTTCCGGCTCGGCGATTACCAGGGCAAGGCGATCTCGCTCGAGTGCGGGCTGCAAAACGGGACCATGGCGATTTTTGTGGCGGCGACGCTGCTGGGCAACGAGACCATGATGATGCCCGGTGCGATCTACGGGGTGCTGATGTTCGCGACCTCGGGGGCGTGGGTCACGTGGATGGTCAGGCGTTCAGGTCCGGGATCAGCCGACTCTGCAATCGGATGATTTGGTCCTTAAGGCGCAGTTTTTCCTTCTTGAACCGGGCCAGCTGGAGCTGGTCCACGACCGGCCTTTCGGCTAACGCCCGTAAGGCGCAATCGAGGTCGTGGTGCTTGAGTTTGAGCTCCCGGATACGCCTTTTCAGGTCTTCGCGTTCCTGGTCATCCATGGTTCCGCCACCTGTCCTGGCAGGGGGAGGCAATTATACGGTGGAAAATCCGGTAAGTGGGGTCTATACTCCACAAAGCTGAAGCGTCTGCTTTGCTGGTTCGTGGAAAGTTCCAAGCTCGGAAATCCCTCCTTTCGTCCCTGCAATGCCCTTCAAGCTACACCTGATTATTTAACGAAAGAGGTATATGAGTATGGCAACTGGTACCGTCAAGTGGTTTAACGAAGCAAAAGGCTTCGGCTTTATTGCTCCGTCCGACGGTGGCGATGATGTATTCGTCCACTACTCCGCGATCCAGGGTGCGGGCTTCCGCACGCTGACCGAGGGGCAGACCGTGAACTTCGAAAGCGAGAAAGGTCCGAAGGGCCTGCAGGCGACCAAGGTAACGGCCGGCTAAACGCTTTTTGATTTAGAGAAAGCCCCGCTTCGGCGGGGCTTTTTTTTGCCCGTCGCCCAGCGACTCGAAGTCGAACAGGCTGCGGTCGGCGAGGTGCGACGGCTGCACGGTCTGCATGGCCGTGAAGATGGTCTCCAGCCTTCCCGGGTTCGAGCGCTGCCAGTCGGCGAGCATCGATTTGACCTGCTTACGCTGCGCGTGCTCCTCGTTGCCGCACAGGGTGCAGGGAATGAGCGGAAACGCGCGCAGGTCTGCGTAGTCGGCGAGGTCGGCCTCCGCGCAGTACACGAGCGGACGGATGACGACATGCGCACCGTCGTCGGACTGGAGCTTCGGCGGCATGGCCGCGAGCCGGCCGCCGAAAAACATATTCAGGAACAAGGTCTCAATCAGGTCGTCGCGATGATGACCGAGCGCGATGCGCGTCACGCCGTTTTCCGATGCCCAGCGATACAGCGCGCCGCGGCGTAGGCGCGAGCACAACCCGCACATCGTCTTGCCTTCCGGAATCACGCGCTTCACGACGCTGTACGTGTCCTGCTCGATGATCGCGTACTCGACGCCGAGCGACTCGAGGTAGTCGGGCAGCACGTGCGCGGGGAAGCCCGGTTGTTTCTGGTCGAGATTCACCGCGACCAGCGAGAAGTTAATCGGCGCGCTTTGCTTGAGGCGCAGCAGAATATCGAGCAGCGCGTACGAATCCTTGCCGCCCGACAGACACACCATCACGCGATCGCCATCGCCGATCATCGCGTAGTCTTCAATCGCGCGGCCGACTTGGTGCCGCAGGCGTTTGGTGAGCTTGTCGCCCTCGTATTTTTGTTTGCGTGCGTCGTCGGTCATTCGAGCGGCCACGCGGCGGCGGGGTCGCCGCTCACGATGAAGTGTGGATTCAGCAGCGAGTCCTTGCGGTTGTAGCGCAGGCGGTTGCCGTCGAGGTCGGTCACCGACGCGCCGGCGACCTCGGCCACGCACTGCGCGGCGGCCGTGTCCCACTCGGAGGTCAGCCCGAAGCGTGGATAGCAGTCGGCGGCGCCCTCGGCGACGAGGCATAGCTTTAACGAGCTTCCGACCGACACAAGTTGGTGCTCACCGAGCCGGTCTAGAAACGCCGCGAGTGACGCGCCCGCGTGCGAGCGACTGCCGACGATAACGGGCGGCGTCGGCGGCGTTCGTGTCGTGATTGCGTACGGCGTATTGTCGCCGTCCTGGCGGAACGCGCCCGCATCGACCGACGCGTAATAGGTGACGCCGGTGACCGGAACGTGCACGACGCCGAGGATCGGCGCGTCGCCGTCGATCAGCGCGATGTTCACCGTGAACTCGCCGTTACGCTTCACGAACTCACGCGTACCGTCGAGTGGGTCGACGAGCCAGTATCGGTCCCAGGCGCCGCGCTCCGCGAACGGCACCGATGCCGACTCTTCCGACAGCACGGGCACGTCCGGCGTCAACGCCTTAAGGCCGTCGACGATGGTATGGTGCGCGGCGAGGTCGGCCGCGGTCAGCGGCGACTTGTCGTCCTTGGCGGTGACGGTGAAATCACTCGCGTAAACTTCGAGGATCTTGGCGCCGGCGGCGCGTGCAATCGAAACTACCGTCGGGAGATACTGGCTGGACACCCAATAATTGTACAAGGAACCGTCCGTGCTTGATTGGACCCGCATCGATACCGTGCTGCTCGATATGGATGGCACGCTGCTCGACCTCAGATTCGACAATTGGTTCTGGCAGGAACTCCTGCCCGAGCGCTGGGGCGCCGCCCGCGGGCTCGGCCTCGCTGATGCACAACGCGAACTGAAGCCGGTGTTCGAGCGCGAGGAGGGGACGCTCAACTGGTACTGCGTCGACCACTGGTCGCGCACGCTCGAGCTGGACGTCGCGGCGCTGAAGCGCGAGCACGAGCACAAGATCCGGGTACACCCGTATGTCATCGATTTTCTCGACGCGGTGCGTGGCCTCGGGAAACGCGTGGTGCTCGTCACGAACGCGCATCGGCACGCGCTCGACATCAAGCTCGGCGCCACCGGAATTGGCGGCCATTTTGACGCGGTGCATTCATCGCATGACTACGGCGCGCCGAAAGAAGCCGCCGCGTTCTGGCAGCGGCTCGCCGCGCGCGAGCATTTTGAGCCCGCCACAACGCTGTTCGTCGACGACAGCCGGGCGGTACTGGAGGCCGCGCGCGAGTTCGGAATCGCACACGTCATCGCGGTCGCGAAACCCGACTCCGAGCGCGACGCACGCTACCACGACGGCTTCACCCACATCCACGATTTTAGAGAGCTGATGCCGGATTGATTTATCGCGGCGCGGAGCGCCGCTCCCACCTGACCAAACACCGGCAGTGGCGATTTCAGGTGGGAGCGACACTCTCGGTGTCGCGATGGTCGGGCCGCCAAAGATTTGGAACTGAGATGTTGGAGCGGCGCCTTTGCGCCGCGATAGAAGCCTCAGCCAGCTTTGAGGTGCCGCTGGTCCCACCGCTTGAACCGCTTGCGGCAGTACGCATCGAGCTCATTGAAGGTGTCGAAAATCAGCTTGTAGTGCTTCTCGGCGGGTTCGTCGAACTCGCACCAGGCATTGGTGTAGTCACGGCAGACCTGCGGTCTGCGGTCGTAGATGCCGCAGCGCCCGTCGGGGAGCAGGTTCGAACAGCGGGTATCGAATTGCAGGAACCAACCGTCGTCATCGCGGAACACGCGCACGCCGTTATGGGAGACCTGCCAAAGGAGGAAATCAAAGTCCGCGATGGACCGCGGCGCGTCGATTTGCTGCGTGACATAGGTGCAGCACTTCGTCCGCGTGCACAGCTTACATTTGGCGAGGCCTTCAGCCACTCCGCCGGCGCCGGCCACCGCCACCGCCGCCACCGCCACCGCCACCGCCACCGCCCCCCATGCGCTTGCGCGGGTCGGACTTGCGCGGGCGTCGCGCGGGACGGACGAAGCCGTCGCGCGGGAGGTCGGCCGGAATCGTACCGACCGTGATCTTGTGGCCGATGTAATCCTCGATGTCGGGCAGCGAGAACACATAC
>CAYODZ010000089.1:0-6435 GCA_964402835.1 uncultured Gammaproteobacteria bacterium
ACCGAGGTCGACGATGACCATCCCCTGCTTGATGAGCCGGTCGCGTTCATCGATTTCCTGCAATTTGTAAACCGCGCGTGAACGCCAGCCCTCGGCGCGCGCACGCTTCACGAACTCGTCGTCGTGGTGCTCGTCGAGCCAGCGTCTCGATGACTTTGTCCGCTTCACCCTCGAAGGCACCTGTAGGAGCGGCGCCTTCGCGCCGCGATATGCGGGCGTTACCTAGGGAAATCGATTTTCGGCTTCGCGTGGTTGCGCCGGAACAGCGTCAACACGTGGCCGATGCGCTGAATTTGCGACGCGCGTGTGCGGTCGAGAATTTCGGCGATCAATGCGTCTCGTTCGTCTCGCTCGACCCGTGCACGCACTTTGATGAGCTCGTGCGCATCGAGTGCCTGGTCGATCTCGTTGATGACCGCGTCGGTGAGGCCCGCATTACCGATCATCACGACCGGTTTTTTGGGGTGCGCGAGGGTGCGGAGGAATTTCTTTTGGGCGTCGGTGAGGTTCACAGGCTATTCATAGCGGACGGCGACGATTTCCAGGGATTTGTCGCCGCCGGGGGTGGAAACCTGCACGACGGCGCCCTCTTCCTTGCCGATCAACGCGCGGGCGATTGGCGAACTGTACGAAATGCGCCCGGCCTTGATGTCGGCCTCGTCCTCGCCGACGATTTGATACGTCGTCTCGTCGCCGCTGTCCTCGTCGACAATCTCAACGGTCGCACCGAACACGACCTTACCGCCGGCGTTCAAATCCGCGGGATTGATGACCTGACAGTTTGAAAGCTTGCCTTCGATGTCGCGCACACGCGCTTCGATGAAGCCCTGTTGTTCGCGCGCCGCGTGGTACTCGGCATTCTCTTTTAGGTCGCCGTGCGCACGCGCCTCGGCGATTGCCTGCGTGACGCGCGGTCGCTCGACGCCCTTCAGCCGACTCAGTTCTTCGCGTAGCGCTTCTGCGCCGCGAGCGGTGATAGGTACTTTCGTCATACGACCTCCGTATGCAGATCCTGCAGCCGGTAAACTTCAGGCGCGCCAATGTGGTCGAGCGCCGCGAGTGTCGCGCGCGCCGCCGCGATTGTCGTGTAATACGTCACCTTATGGTGCAGCGCCTCACGACGGATCGAGTGCGACTCCGCAATCGCTTTCTTTCCTTCCGTTGTGTTCACGATCAGCGACACCTCGGCGTTCTTGATCATGTCCACGATGTGCGGCCGGCCTTCGCTGACCTTGTTCACCCGCGCGCACGTGACGCCAGCGGCGTTCAGCGAGCGCGCGGTCCCGTCGGTGCCGACGAGTTCAAAACCGCGCTCGACCAGCAGTTTCGCGAGCGCAATCGCTGCCCGCTTGTCCGGGTCGCGCACCGACAACAACGCGCGTCCGCCTGTCGGTAACACAATCCCGCTCGCATGCTGCGCTTTCGCATACGCCTCACCGAACGAACGCCCCACGCCCATGACTTCACCGGTCGACTTCATTTCTGGGCCGAGAATCGGGTCCACGCCTTGGAATTTCGCGAACGGAAACACCGATTCCTTCACGGAATAGTAGCGCGGGATGCGCGGCTTGGTCACGCCCTGCTCCGCGAGGCTCTGGCCGACCATACAGCGGGCCGCGACTTTCGCGAGCGGGACGCCCGTCGCTTTCGACACAAACGGCACAGTCCGGGACGCACGCGGATTCACTTCGAGTACGAAGATCTCACCGTCCTTGATCGCGAACTGCGTGTTCATCAAGCCGACAACGCCGAGTTCGAGCGCCATGCGCGTGACCTGTTCACGCAGTTGCTGTTGCGTCTCCTCGGTCAGCGCATACGGCGGCAGCGAGCAGCTCGAATCGCCCGAGTGCACGCCCGCCTGCTCGATGTGCTCCATGATGCCGCCGACGAGCACCGCTTTACCGTCGCACACGGCATCGACGTCGACTTCGGTCGCGTCATCGAGAAAGCGGTCGAGCAGTACGGGTAGGTCGCGCGACACGCGAACCTCGTTCTCCATGTACGCCTGCAGGTCCGCTCGGTCGTACACAATCTCCATCGAGCGGCCACCGAGCACGTACGACGGGCGCACGACCAGCGGGTATCCGATTTCGTCGGCAAGCTTCAGCGCAAGCTCGCTGTCGCGTGCGATGCGGTTCGGCGGCTGCAACAGGTCGAGCTTTTCAATCATCTGCTGGAAGCGCTCACGGTCCTCGGCGCGGTCGATTGCGTCCGTCGGCGTGCCGATGATCGGCGCACCCGCTTCCTCGAGCGCGCGCGCGAGTTTCAGTGGCGTCTGCCCGCCGTACTGCACGATGACGCCGACCGGCTTCTCGATGTCGACGATTTCCATCACGTCCTCGTGCGTGAGCGGCTCGAAGTAGAGCCGGTCCGAGGTGTCGTAATCGGTCGAGACGGTTTCGGGGTTGCAGTTGACCATGATGGTCTCGTACCCATCGTCGCGCAGCGCAAATGCGGCGTGTACGCAGCAGTAATCGAACTCGATGCCCTGGCCGATACGGTTCGGGCCGCCGCCGAGTACCATCACTTTCTTTCGGTCGGTCGGCTGCGACTCGCACTCTTCTTCGTAAGTCGAGTACATGTAAGCCGTCGTGGTCGCGAACTCGGCCGCGCAGGTATCGACACGCTTATAGACCGGCCGGATACCGAGCTCATGGCGACGCGCGCGAATCACCGTCTCGTCGACGCCAATCAGCGTCGCCAGGCGGGTATCGGCGAAGCCCTTGCGCTTCAGCGCGCGCAGGCGAACGGCGTCGAGCGCCGCAAGGCCACCGTCCGCAACCCGCCGCTCTTCGATCACGATGTCTTCGATTTGCGCGAGGAACCATGGGTCGATTGCGCACAACCGGAACACTTCATCGATGGACAGGCCCGCGCGGAACGCATCGGCGACGTACCAGAGCCGGTCCGGCCCCGGCGACTTCAACTCAGCGACCAACCGGTCGCGCGCGACATCCGAAGACAGCTCCTTCATCATCGGATTCAGGCCGTCGGTGCCCGTCTCCATGCTGCGTAAGGCCTTCTGCAGCGACTCCTGGAACGTACGGCCGATTGCCATCGCCTCGCCGACCGATTTCATCTGCGTTGTGAGGCGCGCGTCGGCTTGCGGGAATTTCTCGAACGTGAAGCGCGGAACTTTCGTGACGACGTAATCGATGCTCGGTTCGAACGACGCCGGCGTCTTGCCACCCGTAATCTCATTCTTGAGCTCGTCGAGCGTGTAACCGACCGCGAGCTTCGCCGCGACTTTCGCGATCGGAAAGCCGGTCGCTTTCGACGCCAGCGCCGAAGAGCGCGACACGCGGGGGTTCATCTCGATGACGATCATGTCGCCGTTGGCGGGGTTCACCGCGAACTGCACGTTCGAACCACCCGTCTCGACGCCGATCTTGCGCAGCACCGCGATCGATGCGTTGCGCATGATCTGGTACTCCTTGTCGGTCAGCGTCTGCGCGGGTGCGACGGTGATCGAGTCACCGGTATGCACACCCATCGGGTCGAGGTTCTCGATCGAGCAGATGATGATGCAGTTGTCGTTGCGGTCGCGGACGACTTCCATCTCGTACTCTTTCCAGCCGAGCACGGATTCCTCGAGCAGCACCTCGTTTGTCGGCGACAAATCGAGCCCACGCTCGACGATGTCGACGAACTCCTCGCGGTTGTACGCGATGCCGCCACCGGAGCCGCCCATCGTGAACGACGGTCGGATGATCGTTGGAAAACCGATTTCGACCTGCGCCTCGACAGCTTCTTCGAGGGTGTGTGCGATGCGCGCGGCCGGCGTCGCGAGACCGATTTCGGTCATCGCGTTGCGAAACAGCTCGCGGTCCTCGGCCATGTCGATGGCATCACGCGATGCACCAATCAGCTCTACGCCATACTTCTCGAGTACGCCCTCACGCACGAGATCCAGCGCGCAGTTCAGCGCCGTCTGCCCACCCATCGTCGGTAACAACGCATCCGGCTTTTCCTGCTCGATGATGCGCGCGACGGTCGCCCAGTGGATCGGCTCGATGTAAATCGCGTCCGCCATCTCCGGGTCCGTCATGATCGTTGCCGGGTTCGAATTCACGAGAATGACGCGATAGCCCTCCTCGCGGAGCGCTTTGCACGCTTGCGCCCCCGAATAATCAAACTCGGCGGCCTGGCCGATGACAATCGGCCCGGCCCCGATGATCAGGACACTCTTGATGTCGGTGCGTTTAGGCATCTAGTCGCGCGGCGCGGTGTGCCGGTCGAGGAACTTGAAGATACGCTGATACAGCCGCACGTTATTTTCGGGCTCGAAGAATCCGTGCCCTTCTTTCTTCTCGACGATGGTGTCCTCCGGCGCCTTGCCGGCGTCGCGCAGCTGCTTCATCAGGAAGCTGTACTGCTGGATTGGCACGCGCTGGTCCTTCTCGCCATGTACGAGCATCACGGGGATGGTGAGCTTGTCGACGTTGAAGCCACCGGACTGGGCACGCTGCTCGGCTTCGGACTCCGGCAGCACGCGGCGCAGGTAAGCGCGGCCTTCCGGACGATCCGGAATGTCGCCCCAACGGAACATCATCGGCAGGCTGTACACCCCGACGTAGCCGATCGTGCACCGGTACAGATCCGGCTCGCGCGTCGGACTCATCAGCGCGGCGTAACCGCCGTAGCTGCCGCCGTATATGCAGACGCGATCCGCGTCCGCGACGCCCTGCTCGACGGCCCAATGCACGGCGTCGGTCAGGTCGTCCTGCATCGCCGTGCCCCACTTGCGATAGCCTGCCGACATGAAGTTATTGCCGTAGCCGCCCGAGCCGCGATAGTTGACCTGCAGCACCGCGTAACCGCGGCTCGCGAGCGTCTGCACGTGCGGGTCAAAGCCCCAGGCGTCGCGCGGGCCGTGCGGTCCGCCGTGTACGAAGAGCACCATCGGCAGGTCCTTTGCTTCTAGGCCTTTCGGTACGGTCAGGTAGCCGTGGACCGTGAGACCGTCGCGCGTCTCGTACTTGATCGGCCGCATCGGAGACATCTTCTCGGAATCGATCCAACTGCGATTCGCGAGCAGGAACGTCGCTGTCCCTTTTGCTCGGTCGTACAGATAGTACGCACCTGGATCGACGTCGCTCCACACACGGAACAGCAACAAGTTTAAGTCCTCGGACATGTTGGCGAAGCTCACCGCATGGTTCGGGAACGCCTGAATCAAGCCCGCAAGCACCAAAGTGATTGGGTCATCCGGTTGGATCAAATCAACGTACGGGATGCCATCGAGATACCCGACACCGAGCAGGTCCGCGTCCTCGTTGGGCGCGAAAAAGCCCGACGGATCGACCGTGCCGTTCTTCGACACGAGCGTCTCCTCACCAGTCTCCGGGTCGCGTGCGACTACGCGCGCCGGCTCGCCTTCGTCACTCACCAAGAAATAGACCCGCTGGTTGTCCGGTGCGAATCCAAGCGGTGTGCGGAAACCGCCGCGATCCGACGGGACTTCGTTGACGATTGTCCATTCCTCACCGTCGCGGCGCAGCGTGCGGGCGACTGTGCCGTTCTGGACGACGCCGAACGCGTAACGGATCTTGTCGTCACGGTCCAGCACGAAGCTGCCACCGTCGAGTGGCGCCAGCGCCTCGGTGATGACGCGGCCGTTCGAGGTGTCGAGCCGGAAGAGGTAGGCTTGGTCGATCGAGCGCTGCACCCACAGCCAGCCCGGTTGTTCCTTGACCCGGCCAAGCACCTGGTAGGTGTTGCCGTTCGGAATATCGATACGGCGACGACCGTCGATGTCCGACGCGTACATGTCCGGCGCAGGGGCGCGGAAATCGAAACTGCCGGTCTTGTACGCGACGCGGAATACGATGCGCTTGTTCGTGACCCACAACACGTTTTGGATGTGCAGATTCGTGCCGTAGTCCCACTTCCCGATGAGTTTCTTGTCGTCGACGCGGATCACCGCGAGCAACGTGCGGTCGTCCTGTGGCACCGTCACAGAGAGGTGTTTGCCGTCCGGCGACAAGCGGACGTCGGTGAACTCGGCATGGCGCCAGAAGTCTTCTAGCGGGACATCGCTACCGGCGGTCTTGGCCGCGAAGGCCGGCGCGCACAGCGCCAACGACAGCGCAAAAAGGATGGTTCTCATCATTGTTCTCTCCCCTGCATCATTCTTATGAACGGCTCAAATAGTGGTTTGGCGTCGTGCGGCCCCGGACTTGCCTCCGGATGCCCCTGAAAGCTGTATGCCGGGCGGTCGGTCAACTCGAGACCCTGCGAGGTCCCGTCGAAGAGCGATCGCTGCGTTGCCCGCGCGTTGGTCGGAAGACTCGCCTCGTCGACCGCGAAGCCGTGGTTCTGGCTTGTGATCATCACCCGGCCGGTTTCGAGATCCAGCACGGGATGGTTCGCGCCGTGGTGGCCGGTCGCCATCTTCAGCGTGCGGCCGCCGACCGCGAGCGCCAGCAGCTGGTG
>CAYODZ010000090.1:0-6986 GCA_964402835.1 uncultured Gammaproteobacteria bacterium
CAGCCGCGTGCCGCTGCCACGCCTGTACATACTCACTCCCGTGCCCGGCACGCCGCTGTACCGGGAATACATCGAAGCGGATCGAATCTTCAACCACGACATTGGCGATTACAACGGCGGAAAGGCCGTCTACCGCCCGCGGCTGATGGATGCCGCCGTGCTCCAACGCAACTACTGGAGGCTGTACGAGCGCATCTACTCTTTCCGCGCGATCGCGCACCGGATGCGGGGCGTGCCTCGCCGGATGGAGCTGCCGCTGCGCAAGTTCATTCTCGGTACCAACCTGCACTACCGCCGCCACGTCCACCAGAGAATCACCCCGGGAATCGTTTAGCAGAGAGAGGGCACCATGCGCATTCTACTCGTTAGGCCGGCGGTGCCGCAGCACACGATCGGACTCAAGCACATCATGATCTGCGAGCCTCTGGAGCTCGAGTACGTCGCAGCCGGCCTCAAGGGCCATGAGGTCCAGGTCATCGACCTGATCATCGAGCGCGGACTCCGGAAACGGCTCCAGAAGTTTCGACCTGAAATAGTAGGCACTTCGTCGTACATCAGCGGCGTGAACGAGGTCATCAAGGTGTGCCGCGAGGTCAAGCGCTGGAACCCGCGCTGCCACACCGTGGTGGGTGGCGTGCAGGCGGCGCAGGCACCGGAAGACTTTCTGGACAACAGCGTCGACGTGATCGTCAAGGGCGACGGCACGATGACCATGGCGGCGGTAGTGCGAGCGATCGAGCAGGGCGGCGACGTCGGGTCGGTACCAGGGGTCGCCATTCCCAGGGATGGATGCACCCTGCATCACGGTCCGGCGGCACCCTACATGCCCAGGGCCGACGAGCTTCCCTTCCCCGACCGCAGCGTGGTGCGACACCTGCGCGACCGATATTACTACCTCATGCACCGCCCGGTCGCGACAATGAAGACGACCTGGGGATGCTGGTACAAGTGCAATTTCTGCTACACATGGCGAATTACCGACGGCGCACAGTATTCGCGCAGCGCGGAGAGCATTGTCGCCGAGCTGAAGACCATCGAGGCGACGGAGATCTACATCGTCGACGACATTTTTCTCATCAATCCTCGCCGCCTGACGAAACTTGCCACGCTGCTCAGGAAGGAAGGGATTCGCAAGAACTACCTGGTGTACGCGCGCGCGGATTTCATCGCGGCGAACGAGGAGATCATCGCCGAATGGGCGGGCCTCGGATTGAAGGCCGTGTTCATTGGGCTCGAGGCTACGACCGATGGTGAGCTGGACAGCATGCACAAGGAGTCGAGTGTCGATCAGAACTTGCAGGCGATCCGCACGCTGCAGCGGCACGGCGTGGACATCTACGGCTCGCTGATCCCGCACCCGGACTACACGATCGACGACTGGGAGCGGCTGCGCACGTTCATCCGCACATCCGGACTGTACTATGTGAACATCTCACCGCTCGTGCCCTTTCCTGGCACGTCGCAGTTCGCGGTCTACAGCGACCGGTTGATCGTTCCACGCGAAGCGCACGGGCTGTGGGATCTCTCGCATGCCGTGGTCAAGACGCGCCTGCCAATCCGCGAGTACTACCGCCAGCTGCTGCTGACCTACGCCACGGTGATCTTCGATGTACGCCGCGCGCGCCTGGTTACAAAGCGGACGCTGCCGACGCTCTGGTCGTGGAATTACCTGCGGCTGCTGTGGGGTGCGTGCAAGATCGGGTTGCAGTTCATCTCCGCACATCGGCACCACTCTCCGCGCCAACTCCGGATCGCCATGGATCGCGGCCCGGCGGTGGATCTGGAGTACGCGTACGATCGCATATACGGACAGAGTGCTGCGGGCGCGGACTGATCGATGCGCGTAGCTGCATACTCGAGTGTCCATGACATTCCGGCCGAAGCGTGGGACGATACAGCTCCGGCGGATTTTTTCTTTCAGCGATCCTTTCTGAAGGTGATGGAGGAAAGCGCAGTCGAGTCGGCACGCTACCGGTTTCTGATTCTTCGCCATGGAGACCGTACCGCCGGACTCGCGGTGCTGAGCATGTTCACGCTCAAGCTGGACCTGCTGTCGAACGATCCCTGGATCCGGCGACTCAGGCTGCTCCGGCCGACTCTGCTCGACGTGCCCATTGTGTGCTGCGGCGTCCCTGCGTCGTACGGCCAGCATCATCTGCACGTGAAGATTCCGGCGCTGGCCGGCGAAGCAGTTCACGAGGTTCACCGCTTCATGGACGGCTGGGCGGCTGAGGAGCGCTGCAGCATGCTCTTCTGGAAGGAGTGGAACCCGAGTCAGCCGCCCTACCTGGCAATCGGGCGCGAGGGTTATGTCCCGCTACCGACTCTGGCCGACCACCGGCTTCAGCATCTCGACTCCGACACCGGGGGATTTCTCCGCCGCCTGCGATCCCCTTACCGCCGAAAGTACCGGAGCGCCGCGGCCGTTATGCGCGGCCCGGGCCCGGTCTGGTGCGCGGGTCCGCTGCGTGTCGAGGTAACCACCTTTGAATCGGCGGACGCAGCCGGATTTCATCACGGCTACCACCGGGTGATGGAACGGACTCCGGTCCGCCTCGAGACGTACCCGGCCGCATTCTTTCACTCCCTCGCGGGCAGCGCGATGGACACGCGGTTGCTGCGAATAACGCATTGTGAGCATCGGGAATCGCTGGCCGCGCTCCTGTACGCTGCTGATGACGTCCTGACCTTTGCACTCGCCGCGAAGGAACGTGCGCACTATCACGCCTCGCTCTATACGACGATGCTGCAGTGCATCGTGCTCTACGCGATGCAGCATGGTTTCCACGAAGTGCGACTGGGGCAGACCTCGAGCTATGCCAAGTGTTCGATCGGCTCCCTGCCCTGGCGGCTCGAGACGTTCATCAGGATGAGGAAGCCGTGGCAGCACTCGATTCTGGGCGTGTTAGGCGGCTCCCTGTTTCCGGAGGTGCCGGAACCGCGGCTGAGGGTTTTCAGCGAACCCGGGGGAGTGAGCGAGGAAGCGTGCGCGCGTGCCGGATGAGCACGGCCGCCGAATGAAGATACCGGTGTGCGGGATGCGCGACACCGTCGCATTCCTGCGTGATCCGGCCGCATTCACCGCGGGTCCCGGCCTCCGCCTTGGCGACTTCTATCGCGTTCGGACGCCAGGTCTTTCCCTGCATGTCGTGACTGATCCGCAACTGGTCGAGCAGATCCTTGTCAGCCAGGCGGACTGTTTCGACAAGAGCCGCGTCTACTGGCAGGAACTGCGCGAAAGCTTCGGCGAATCGATCGGATCGCTCGAGGGTGAGTCGTGGGAATATCTGCATCGTACTCAACGGCCCTTCTTCACGCCGCGCGCCGTGCAGGATTACCTCCCGACAGTCGAGGCGCTGTCCGGTGAGGCGTTCGATCGTCTCGCCCGGCGCATCGCGACGCATGCGACCGTTCCGCTACTGGACGTGTTTGCCGAGCTCAACGCGCGCATCGTTCTGGCCGTGCTTTTCGGCGACAAGGACGAGAGCGATCCGATGGAGTTGGCTCGCCGCATCGAACAGGGCCACGCGATCATAGCATGGAAATCCCGGTTTCCGTGGCGTCGGATGCAGGCGGCCGTGACGAATATCAATGCGAGAGCCGAGGATCATAAGGAATACTTCGGAGCGGTTGCGGACCGCCTCCGCCGTTCGGCAGCCGCGTCCGACCCGCGCCTGCTGCTACGGGCACTGCTCAAAGTTCACGGGGATCCGAATGCGCCGTGCTATTCCGAATCGCTACTGCGCAACGAAGTCACATTTCATCTCGGCGCCGGCACCGAAACGCAGGCCGCGGCAGCGGGTTGGGCGCTCTACCTGATGCGTCGAGACGAGCAGGTTCTGGAACGCGTGCGTGCCGAGATCGCCAGCATCGCAGGCGACGATCCGGTGGAGTCGCGTCATATGCCCGGCCTGACCTACACGAAGCAGGCTCTGCTCGAGGTGCTGCGACTCTATCCGCCGGTGTACGCGCTCTTGCGTGATTGCGTCAGGACCGTGGAACTGGCGAATCAAATCGTGCATGCGCGGCAGACTTTCCTGATCAGCATACTTGGCATCCAGCGCAATCCCCGGATCTGGCATAACGCGGATCGCTTCGATCCTGACCGGTTCAATCCCGAACGCTCCGCCGCGCACGACAAGTATCAGTACCTTCCGTTCGGCGCCGGCAAGCATGTCTGCATCGGACAGCACCTCGCGCTGCCCGCGCTCACACTGACTATCGCACGTTTCATCCAGCGCTTCGAGTGGACGTTCGACGGAACCGTCATACGCCCGGTCGCGCGCCCGACGCTCAAGCCATCCCGACCGTTCGACGCATGGCTCAAAGTACGCCGGCATCACTGATCGTGTTCGACGGCGTACTTGACACGACTGCGTTCGACTTTGCGTCGAGAGCTTTCCTTCCACTTTTCTTCGTCGCCTACATCGGGCTCGCCTACGTCTTTCAGGTCGCGTCGTTCAAGCGCAAGTACGGCGTCGACCCCACATCGGACCGTGATCCCGACCCGGTCATGCGTCTCGGCAAGACTTACCGTAATGTCATCACGTTCGTCATCCTGCTCGTCGTGCTCGCGTACGCGATCCACCCGCCATTGATCGACTACCTGGGACCAGTACGATTCATGGAGGCGCCGTCCGTGCGCCTAGCTGGCGCCATTCTGCTGCTCGCGTCGCTGATGTTGATCCGCATCGCCCAGAACCAGATGCGAGCGTCATGGCGGGTAGGTCTCGATCCTGACAATGCGCCTACCGAGCTGATCACAACTGGACTGTATGCCCGCTCCCGCAATCCTATCTATCTCGCCATGACCGTGACGGCCGCCGGACTCTTTCTCTACCTGCCGAACGCCGTCACATTCGCAATCGGCAACCTGACGTTTGTGCTCCTGCAGATCCGCACACGCGTCGAGGAAAAACACCTGCGCGCAGCGCACGGGGATGCATATGCGTCGTACCATCGGCGAACCCCGCGCTGGCTGTTCATGCGGCGGTGAGAACGCGCAGTGCGCCGGGCTCCAGCGTCACGGACAGCGCAGCACAGGTGACGGGTTCCCCGTCGATCTGCAGCGGATATGCGTTCTCGATGCGTGCGCTGCGCCAGCGTCTCCGCAGCACACCGATGCGTGGAAGTTCCCGGGCCTCGCGCAGCGCCGCTGCCACCGTTCTCCAGTAGGCGGCCGCCGTCGCGTATACGATGCTCTCGCCCAGTCCGTCGAAGACGTCGCTCTCCGGTGACATCCGGATGCCTGCCGCGTAAAACGGCGTGTTGTACAGGCCAACGCTGAATGAACTTTCTCCCGGTTCCAGCACGGCCCGGCCGTCCAGCTCCAGCATCGTGCTCGGATTTCCGCGTAAGGCGATCGGCATCTGGGAAAGTCCCGCCCAGACGCGGCCATGACGGCGCGACGCCGAGTAGCGATGAATGAACGCAGCCTCGAATCCGGCGCTGATGGTTACGAGTGCAACGGGCGACGGCGGATGGGAGGTGCGCATAACGTCGATGCGCCTGACCGTCCCGTGTTGAAGGACCTGGAGCGCGTGCGAGACATTGAGGATTCCCAGAGCGCGTGCCATGGTGTTTCCGGTACCGAGCGGGAGGATTGCAAGTGTCAGCTCTGGCACGCCCGGCTCGAGCAGCGCGCCGGCGATCATGCCAACCGTTCCGTCACCGCCGGCTGCGACAGCGATCTGGTGCGGCTCGAGGCGCCGCAGAATGGCTGCAGCTGATTCGAGCGAGGCTACCGGCGAGATCACGGCCCCGGTCGCAAACGCAGAACACCTGTGGAGGGCCTTTCGCACCCGAACGTCAGCGTGGCTTCCACCTGCCGCTGGGTTGACGAGAATATGTGTGGCCGACGAATGCGGAACGGTCACGAAATTCGATGAGCGTGCGGGCGGCCTGCCAGCAGCAGCTCGCGCGTGCGCTGCGCAATTTCCATCAGATTGGCGGGCGGCACGTCCGTGAAGGCGAGCTTTAACTGGGCATGCACGTCCTCGAAGGTCGGTTGCGAGCCGTCGCATTTGGCATGGTCATACATGGCGGCAATCTCTCGCGAAACATTCTCGACGACCTTGCGACCCGGCTTCATCTCGTTCCGAATCAGCTCGGCGGGGGGCTCGCGAAGGTCCCATATGATGCCAGTCAGGCTCAGAAGCTTGAGGATCCGGTAGGCGAGATCGATTTCACGACGCTGGAATCCGAGCCGTGCCGAGCTTTGATACGCGTGGTGGTTGTTGTGCCATCCCTCACCCATTGTCAGCAGCGCCAGCCATGGGTTGTTGCGGGAATCGTCGCCGGTGACGTAGGGCCGCGAACCACTGGAGTGTCCGAACGAGTTGATGGCGAACGTGGCGTGGTAGAGCAAGGTGGTGCTCCAGCCGAACCCGACGATCACGCCACTCCATCCGGCGATGAGCCAGCACGGAATGACTACCACCACGATCGGGAGGAAGTAAGGGTATCGGTCCAGCCACACCAGCTCGGGGAAGCGAGCGAGATCCTGCACCCCCGAATAGTCAGGTTTGTCGTTAGAGCGGGCAAAGATCCAGCCCATATGCGCATACCAGAAGCCATGCTGCCGGGGCGAATGAACGTCAGCCGGAGTGTCTGAATGCAGGTGATGATACCGGTGAATCGCTGCCCACCACAGCACGCCCCGCTGCGTCGTCGTCTGGCAAAGCAGCGCGAGGAGGAACTGCGCAACGCGGCTGGTCCGGTATGTCCGATGCGAGAAATAACGGTGGTATCCCGCCGAGATGGCGAATAGCCTGATCACGTAAAGCGCTGCGCCGAGTGCAATGGCTGCTGCGGAAATGCCGGTCCAGATGACGGCAAAGCACGCCAGATGCAGCACGAGAAACGGAATCGTTGCAGGATACACGATGTCTTCGTGAAACTGCGCTCTCTCGCTGCTCACGGGCCTGCGGGCTCCAGGAACCGGACGTTCGGTGGGCGGTAAGACTGCTTCGTGAGGTATTACGACA
>CAYODZ010000091.1:0-4397 GCA_964402835.1 uncultured Gammaproteobacteria bacterium
CCGTCTCCGAACTCGAACCTCACTTGCTCCTGCGGCTCAAGCAGCACTTCGATCGAGACAGGCTCGGCGACTGCGCTGCCCGCCATCAACGCCGCGGCAGCCATAAGGGCCATGAATGTGGATTTCATAATCTCCTCCTGCTTTATGTGTCTTCAAGCCTCGAACACTATGCTTGTCGCGCCGCACGATGAATCATCCAGAAGGCGCGGGACTTTAGTCCCGGCCGACTGCCGGCGAAGGAGTGGAAACGGGGGACTGGCGAGGAGTGCCCCGGCTCTCGTCATGAAGTATGGTGGCTCGAACAGTCCGGCTCCGATGAAGGTTCTTGTCGTTGACGACCATGTGCTGATTCGCGAGGCGCTGCGCGGCGTCCTGCGGGAGCTTGCGGCGGATTCCACGATTCTGGAGGCCGCGGATTCTCGTCAGGCGGGGCGGCTTGTCGCCGACAATCCCGATCTCCAGCTGGTTCTGCTCGATCTCAACCTGCCCGACCGTAACGGCTTTGAGCTACTCGCCGAGCTGCGCGACCAGCACCCGGCCATTTCAGCGGTGGTGCTCGCGGCCAGCCAGGATCGCGACGACATCGCCCGGGCGCTCGATCTCGGCGCCCTCGGCTATATCCCGAAATCCGCCAAGCGCGAAGTCATGCTGAGCGCCCTGGAGCTGATCTTCTCGGGCGGAATCTATGTCCCGCCGGAGATTCTGCATCGAACGCCGCCGTTGCCCCCGACGTCTTCCGGGTTCGAACCCCGGTCGCGCACGGCCGCCGAACTCGGCGTTACAGAGCGGCAGATGGAGGTGCTCTCCCTGATGATGCACGGCAAGAGCAATAAGGCGATCTGCCGCGCGCTCGGCCTCGCCGAGCCCACGGTGAAGAATCACGTCACCGCCATTCTCAAGGCGCTGAAGGTGGCCAACCGCACCGAGGCGGTCATCGCGGCTGGGGCGTTGGGCCTTGGGGCGAAACGGAACGACGGCTAGGGGGCCGCCTGCTCCGCGCGCCCCTTTCGGGCGAGACGCGCGTCCTCACCAGCTGGTTGAGCATGGCGCGCAGCCGCATCGGGGCGACTGGCTTGTGGAGGAGGTGATAGCCCCCCGCGCGTGCCTCCTGGAGAGCCTCGGGCGCGGTGTCGCCGCTGATGAGAAAGGCCGGGGTTTCGGTGTTCAGCTTACTGCGAAGTCGCTCGATGGCTTCGATGCCGCTCCTCCCCCCTCCCAATCGGAGATCCGAGATGATGAGGTCCGGCTCGCGCGCCTGCATGGTCATCAATGCCACAGCCGCTTCCTCCGACCGGGCGCCGGCCACGTCGCAGCCCCAACTGCGTAGCATTCCACTCATTCCGTCGAGAACAAGCGGATCATCATCGACGACGAGGATCCGCTTGCCGCGCAGAGGTTCGAGGATGGTCTGGAATGTCGCCGCATTCCCCGCCGTCGCCTCTGCGCGGGCAGCGGCGCGGGGAACGATTACGGAAAAGCGCGACCCACGTTCGGGCCACGACCGCACTTCGATTGGATGGCCGAGCAGGCGGCCCAGGCGCTCGACAATGGAAAGACCCAGGCCGAGGCCGCCGCTCCTGTTCAGCGTCTGACCATCAAGCTGCACGAATTCGTCGAATATGATCCGCTGCCGCTCCTCTGGAATGCCGGGGCCCGTATCCCAGACATCGATCCGCAGGTGATCGCCGCGGCGTCGGCAGCCGACCGCCACGCCGCCGCGCTCGGTGTAACGCACCGCGTTCGAGACAAGGTTCAACAGGACCCGCTCGAGAAGAATGAAGTCGCTGCGGAACCAGGCCTCGCTTGGCATGATGCGCAGCCGCAGCCCCTTTTCCCGCGCGGCCCCGGCGAAGTTTGTCTCGATGCGTGTCAGCAGCGGCTGGACCGGATAGTCGCTCACATCCGGCTGAAGCGCTCCGGCGTCGAGCTTCGACATGTCGAGAAGAGACTCGAACAGCTCGTTCATCGAGGCTGCCGCCTCTTCGATGCGGCCGGCCAGCCGGCTGCGCTCGGCCGAGTCCGGCTCGCTGCGCAATTGCGCGACGAAAAGGTTCAACGCATGCAGTGGCTGGCGGAGGTCATGGCTCGCCGCCGCAATGAAGCGCGACTTGTATTTGTTGGCGTTGGCAAAGCAGTCGCGCTCCAGTGTGTTTCGGCGGAACACCTCCACCGCCCGTCCCATCGCAGCGATCTCGTCCGTTCCTTCGACGGCGGCGGGCGTATCAAGGCTGCCAGCTGCGATCGCGAGCATGCTATCGCTGAGCACGGTGAGACGGCGGACAATATTGCGCCCGACGTAGAGCCATACGATCAAGGACGAAGTCAGCAGGCTCAGCACAACGACGATGATCAAGGCGCGGGAGCTCAACTGCTGCACCGAGAGCGCGGCGTCGATCGCCTCTCCGATATCGAGCTTGGCAGCGCTCCCCAGTTGGTCGACGGCGGCGAGGAGTTGCGCCGAGGATTGGCCAATTGCGGCAAGAAGGTCTGTGCCCTCATCAACGAGCGCAAGCTCCTGTTGACGCGTCTCCGCGATTGAGTCCGGTCCTCTGGAAAACTCACGCAGTCTCGCCGCCTGCTCCAGAAGGAGGGGATAGAGCTTCGGGTCGAACCCCGACGCGCCCTCCTCCAGATCATGCAATGCCAAGCTGAGCTGGAAGAGGAGTATCTCAAGACGCCGCGGCTGATCGGTGGTGGAAGCCTCGACCAGGATGTCGGCGACGGCCGAACCCTGGGCTTGGACGCTCCGCAGCAGCTCTTGCAGCTCGATCAGCGACGCCAATGTTCGCGGCGCCTCGCCGGGGCTAGGCGAAGCTGCCTCGCGGTCGGCAACGCGCGCGGCGATCTCGCCTTCGATGACCTCCAGCCAGGGCGCGAGCAGCCGCTGCAACTGGTACCTGGTTCGGAACACGCCGAGCCGCAGCTCGGCGATGACCTCCCTCGTTGCCAGGCGGCGTGCCACCAGTTCTTCAAGGGCCCTGAGGTCGGTCGTCAACACGGCAGCGCTTGCCTCGATCGTCGCCAGCGGCAGGGTGGGCGATTCCTCCCTCCTGAGTTCGAGCAGGTAACCGTTCAGCCGCGCAACCTCTGCCGCAAGCTGCGTGCTGGCGTCGTCGCGCCGCGTCCGGTCGGTCGCGGCAAGCAGCATCGGCGCAGCGGCGATGATGCGTTCGGCCGCGCGCGAGAGCTCAAGCGCCGACAGGGTGGGCAGAATACGCGCATCGACAACCTGGAGCCGGCCGCCAACCTCGCGGAAGGCGTAGAGCCCCGCTCCCGCGGCCACCACAGCGAAGCCAGCGATCGCGAAGAGGGCGAGCAATAACCGCGCCCGCACACCGAAACGCCAGCCCCGGTGCGCCAGTTCGTCTGGCGCTGCGGATCCCAAGACGCTCACGGCCGAAAGGCCCTTTCCGCGGTTCTGCTACAAGGCTAGCATGATGTCTTCAGGCAGTTGCGAGCTAAATAGGCGGCCTATGAGACGGAGGGACGTTCTGGCTACCGCCGGTCTGGCGGCTGGAGCATGCATGAGCTTCCCGGCGCCGGCGGTTGCGCAGGAAATCCGCCACCTCACCATGGTCACAGACTACCCCGATGGGCCAGGCATGTTCGCGAGCGCAAAGCGCCTGGCTCAGACCATCGCCGAGTGCTCCGGCGGCCGCATTCAAATCGAGGTTTCTGCTGCCGGGATGGTCGTGCGCCCGCTGGAAACCTTCGATGCCGTCGAGGCGGGGGTAGCCGACATGTTCCATTCGCACATCGGCTACTTCGAGAAAAAGTCGCCCGCGTTCCATTTCTACTCTGGCGTTCCGTTCGGCTTCTCTGCTGGTGAGCTTTTCGCCTGGATACGCTTCGGCGGCGGGCAGGAACTGTGGGACGAGCTGAGTGGCGCGTTCGGCGTCAAGCCGCTTCTCAGCTGCAGCACCGGCGCGCAGATGGGCGGCTGGTTCGCGAGGGAGGTCGACTCGGTGGAGGCGTTCCGCGGTCTGCGTTACCGAATGGCGGGCCCCGGCGCCGAGGTTTATCGCCGGCTGGGCGCGATCGTGGTGATGGTGCCCGGTGACGAGATCGTGCAGTCGCTGCAGTCGGGCGCAATCGAGGCCTGCGAGTGGATCGGGCCGTGGCTCGACACGGTCATGGGTTTGCACAAAGCAGCCAGCTATTACTACCACCCCGGTTGGCACGAGCCCGGCACAGCTCTCGCGCTCGGCATCAACAGACGTGTGTGGGAAAGCTTCGATGCGGGCGATCGAAGGCTGATCGAGTCGGCCGCCGCAGGCGAATACGCGGTTTCGCTGGCGGAGTTCAACACCAACAATGCCCTTGCGTTGCGGCGCTTGCGGGCCGACGGCGCCGTCAACATCCGGAAATTCGACGATGCCGTCATAAGCACATTTGCC
>CAYODZ010000092.1:0-7130 GCA_964402835.1 uncultured Gammaproteobacteria bacterium
CAAATCAACGCTACGCGCTGGAGCATCAATTCGTTCGACGGCGTCCTTCACGAGACGCTGATCTTCGCAAACGGCGCAGCCATCGATGCGACGGACTACGTGTTCATTTAATACACCCGGACAAACTGCCGCAATCCCTGAGACGTAGGCTCACGCAAGGAAAGGTAACTCAATGGCAACCATCACAGGCACACCTGGGAACGACCAGCTGCTCGGCACCGACAACGATGACGAGATCTTCGGGCTCGACGGCAACGACACGCTTTTTGGATTCGGCGGTAACGATGCGCTCTACGGCGACATCGGCAACGACCAGCTGGAGGGCGGGCTTGGGGCCGATATCCTGGACGGCGGTGTCGGCACCGATTACGCGCGCTACAAGTTTGCTTCAGCCGGCGTCCTTGTCGACCTGGCTAACCCCGGCCTGAACACGGACGAGGCCGCGGGCGACAGCTACGTTTCGATTGAAGGTCTGATCGGGTCGAACCACAACGATTCAATATTCGGTGACGACAGCGTCAACGACCTTCTCGGTCTGGCGGGTGACGACGTGATCGAGGGCCGGGGCGGCAACGATACGCTTCAGGGCAATGAGGGCAACGACACACTGAACGGCGGGGCGGACAACGATACGCTGGACGGCGGAGCGGGAGCAGATGCACTGGACGGCGGTGAAGGCATCGACTTCGCGCGATATTCGAAGTCGACTGTCGGCCTGTTAGTGCACATGATCAATACCAACGAGAGCACCGGCGAGGCCGCGGGCGATACCTTCACTTCGATCGAGGGTCTGATCGGATCCCTGTTCGCCGATACGCTGGTCGGCAATGACGGCGACAACGAGGTCTACGGCCTGGACGGCGACGACTATATCGAGGGCCGCAACGGCGCAGATATTCTGCGCGGCGGGAACGGCGACGACGGCCTGGAAGGCGGACCTGGCGGCGACGTGCTGGACGGGGGCGCGGGTTTCGACTACGCGCACTATTTCTATGCAACCGAAGGCGTGCGCGCCGACTTGGCGAACGCCTCGGAGAATACGGGCGAAGCTGCGGGTGATGCGTATATCGCCATCGAGGGCCTGGTGGGCTCGGCTTTCGCCGACACGCTGTCGGGTGATGCACAGGTGAACGACATCGCGGCTTTCGATGGAAACGACAGTCTCGAGGGGCGCGGCGGCAATGACAATCTGCAGGGCGGCAACGGCGACGATACGCTGAACGGCGGCACGGGCGCGGACCAGCTGGACGGTGCGGACGGCTTCGACTTTGCGAGCTACGCCGGTGCCGGCGCCGGTGTGCTGGCGCACCTCGTTTCACCGGTCAGCAACACCGGTGACGCGGCGGGCGACAGCTACCTTTCGATCGAGGGTCTGATCGGTTCGCAGTTCAACGACACGCTGGTGGGCGATGGCGGCGCGAACGAGCTTCGCGGCGAAGACGGCGCGGATTACCTCCAGGCGCGGGACGGCGACGATGTATTGCGCGGCGGCAACGGCGACGACGAACTGGAAGGCAGCGGCGGCGCCGACGTCCTCGACGGCGGCGAGGGCTATGACTACGCGAAATACTATTACGCCTCGGCCGGTGTCGTCGCTGATCTCACAACCCCCGGCGCCAACGCGGGCGACGCGGCGGGCGACAGCTACGTGTCGATCGAAGGCATTCACGGCTCGCGGGACTTCGCAGATACGCTCGCCGGCGACGAGGGCACGAACCATATTGCCGGTTTCGGCGGCGACGACATCCTAGAAGGCCGCGGCGGGGACGACACCCTTTACGGCGGCAACGACAACGACACGTTGCACGGTGGTGCTGGCCTGGACGTTCTCAACGGCGGCGAGGGCGCCGACGCGCTGGACGGGGGCGAGGATTTTGACTATGCCACGTACTCGAGTGCCCTGAGCGGCGTCCTGGCCCACCTCACCAGTCCCGGCTCGAACACCGGGGAGGCGGTGGGTGACACCTACGTCGCGATCGAAGGCCTCATCGGCTCGCCGTTTAACGACACCCTGGTGGGCACTAACAGCGCCAACGACCTTCTCGGATCCGACGGCAACGACACCCTGCTCGCGAGTGGGGGTGATGACAGCCTCAGCGGCGGCGAGGGCAACGATCAGCTCGAAGGCGGGCTCGGGGCCGATATCCTGGACGGTGGCGCGGGCACCGATCACGCCCGCTACAAGTATGCTTCGACCGGCGTCCTCGTCGATCTGGCCAACCCCGCCTTCAACACCGGCGAGGCCGCGGGCGACAGCTTTATTTCAATCGAGAGCCTGATCGGGTCGAACTTCGTCGATTCGGTGTTCGGGGACGACAACATCAACGAGCTTCTCGGCCTGGGCGGCGACGACCTCGTCGTAGGCCGCGGCGGCAAGGATAGCCTACAGGGCAACGACGGCAACGACACGCTCAACGGCGGCGAGGGCCCCGATCGCCTGAACGGCGGCGATGGCTTCGACTACGCGACGTATGAGGACGCGACGGCCGGGGTCTTCGCCAATATGCTGGGCCGGGGCACCGGAGACGGCTTCGGCGACAGCTTCATCTCGATCGAAGGCCTCATCGGCTCGCAGTTCGACGACATCCTGGCGGGCAATGGCGTCGCCAACGACCTTCAAGGGCTCGACGGCAACGATCTCATACTGGGCAACGACGGTGACGATACGCTGGACGGCGGCAACGGCAACGATCACCTCGAAGGCGGTGCCGGCGCCGATGTCCTGAACGGGGGCGACGGTGTCGATCACGCCAGATACAAAGAGGCCACCGCCGGCGTCGTAGTCGATCTGGTGGATCCGCTGCTCAATACGAACGATGCGGCCGGCGACAGTTACCTCGCGATCGAGAGCGTGATCGGCTCGCAGCTGAACGACTCGCTCTTCGGCGACGACGGCATCAACGAGCTCGTCGGCATGAACGGCAACGACGTGCTCGAAGGACGTGGCGGCAACGACAATCTGCACGGTCTTGCCGGCGACGACACCCTCGACGGCGGCGCAGACGTGGATCGGCTCAACGGCGGGACGGGCACCGACACTTTCAAATTCACCGCCGGACAGGCGCACAATGACGCGGTTGTCGATTTCCAAGGAAACGGCGCCGCGGCCGGCGACCAGCTTATTTTCACCGGCTACGGCACCGCCGCCGAAGGCGCGACCTTCACCCAAATCAACGCTACGCGCTGGAGCATCAATTCGTTCGACGGCGTCCTTCACGAGACGCTGATCTTCGCAAACGGCGCAGCCATCGATGCGACGGACTACACCTTCCTGTGAGGTCCCGATGGAGGATGACGCGGCGCCGGACTAGTATTTCCTGCCACAGGACCTTCGGGAACTGCGGATGACACTGGAAGCACTCACTGTCATTGTGGCTCCGGCGCCTGACAGTCGCCTGATAACCATTGCCGACTGGAATCAGGACAGTCACCCCGACGCGCTCTGGCAGGACCCAGACGGTCGCATCTGGCTGACCGAGCTCGGCACGGGCCGCTCGCGATTGCTGGGAACGATGGCGCTTGATGCCACCGCGATCGTGCGCGATTTCGACGGAGACGGCTGGCTCGACATCGTGTGGCAGCATGAGCTCACGCCGGACGAAGGCGGGCCGCAGTACTTCGACACCCTCTACGGCGAGGGCCTGCTTTGGCAGATGCGCGAGTTTTCAGTAAGGACCGTCGCGGTCGTGATCGACGCCGATGGCCCAGGGGCCAACTACTTCGTCGTAGACGATGCGGCGCCGGTGGCATTCGATCCGTATGCCCTTGCGTGGGTGTTCAAAACCGACGCCCCCATCGTTGCAGATTCTACGGAGCCGTACTGGCCACCCGGAGCCGAAGCCCTTCCCGGCGGGGCCGCCGTTGTCCCGAACAACGGATGGTTGTACGGTGCCGCCTCGTCGAGCGTGCCCGAGGGCGCGACGTTCCGGGTTGCGACGATCCCGGATCACGGTACGCTTACCGTCAATGCCGAGACCGGGTGGTTCCTTTACGTGCCTGTCGGCGGGTACACCGGTCCGGATGCATTTACACTCGCCATCGATGACGGCACGAACGTGTTCACCCAGGAGCTCGGGATCACGGTCGAGCCCGCCGCACCATTTGATCCGCCTCCACCCCCAGCGGAGCCGCAGAATCTGCACTTGAGCCTCGGTGGCGACGAGCTCGTAACGTTCACCAACACGAGCTCCGAGACCACATCGTTCTCATTCAATGTCGACGGCCAGTTCTCCAGCAGCATGGAAGATCTGGTCGCGAAGATAAGAAATCTGCCAGGGACTGAGCCGGACCACGTCAAGGCGTGGAAATTCCTGGTCGATGAGACGTACGTGTGGCCTTCGCTCAGCAGCGCGTGGTGGGACGCCAATCCAGTCGTTTTTCTGAATTCGGTGGCGTTCGGCTGGTGTTATGACCTCGCCCCGGCACTGGTCGCGATCTGGCAGGCGATGGGTTACGAGGCTCGCCAGTGGATACTCAAAAGCGGCCCGCATACGGCACCCGAGGTGTGGATAGACGACCATTGGGAATTCTATGACCCCACCTTTCAGATTTATTTCACCGACAGCGCGGGCGCGGTTCTGAGTCTTGCAGATCTGTCGGGCAACGCAGAGTTCATTACGAGCTATCAGCCCGAGGCGCCGCCCGACTATTCGAAAGACTACGGCGGAGCGCCATTCAACGATCCCGCCATCGCGGCTATATACGCCTCACAGGCGAACAACTTCATCATTTCGCCGGTTCGCTATTTGCCCGGGGATTCGCTGGTGGACTTCACGTTTTCGCTGCCGCCGAACGCAACGCTCGCTGTTGGTGCGAAGGTGGCGACGCCTATCCACACAGAGCACTACGCCATCCCCGGAGTACCGGATTTCTATGGCGACGGCAGCGCTGACCTCCTTCTCATAGACCAGCTCGGAACGCTTCGCCTGCGCGACATGAATGGAGCGCAGGTGCAGTCCTACGCCCAGGGTCCTACCGTAAAGGGCGACTGGCAAATCACCGCCATGGCGGATTTCAATGGCGACGGCAAGAGCGACGTTCTCTTTGGCAAAGAGAACGGTGCGCAGCACGTATGGGGCATGTCGGGGGTCACCGTCGACTGGCAAGGCTCGCTTCCTACGCTGACCGGCACCTGGAGTTTCAAAGCGGCGGCCGATTTCGACGGCGATCTGAAAGCCGACCTCTTATTCGCCGACGCAGCGGGAAATCTCCACATTTGGCAGATGAACGGTGCGCAGGTCGCATCGTCGGGATCCCTTCCCAGCTTGAGCGGCTCTTGGCAGATCGAGGGGAGTGGGGATTTCGACGGCGACGGCAAAGACGACATCCTGCTGAGCGACGGCAGCGGGCAGCTTTCGGCGTGGCTCATGGCAGGGCTCCAGGTGGCGGCGGTCGGGGCGATGCCGACGCTCACTGGCAGCTTGCGTGTACGGGCGATCGGCGATTTCGACGGCGATGGCAGGGACGATATTCTGCTCGGCGACGACGCAGGCCAACTTCGTATTCGCGAGATGAACGGATTCACGGTCGAGCGCGAGTACGTGGTCTCGAGCTCGATAACGCATGAGCAGACGCTATGGACAGGTGATTTCAATGGGGACGGCAGGAGTGACATCCTCATCGAGAACCCGGACGGCGCCTACGATATCTGGACGCTCGATAGCGCCGGGCTGGTGACGAACTCGTCAAACGTTCTCGGCTTTCCGTTGAATGTCCCGGTGCCTTGGGTGCATGGCGTAGTAATCGAGGTGCCAGCAGGCTCACTCGGCACCGTCTACGCGCCGCTCGCGCTCGTCGAGATTGCCGGGACTGGCGAGATTCGTGTCGCCGGCCAGACGTATGTCGTGGGGAGCGCGGAATGGAACGCCTTCCGGGAAGACCGGACCAACGCCGATGCGTTCCTGTCGCCGGTCGAGATTGTGAGTTCGACCTCGAAGCTGACGTTTACCTACCTCGTCAATTCCGCACTGGAGTTCGATTCCGAAGCCGATATCACGTACACCGGAGACGGCGTTACGGCGGCGCCTGCGTACAGCTGGACCTTTCTCGAGAATATCGCCGCATACGACCATGCGGCCGCCGGCCTTGTCGCCGATCTGGCGAACCCGTCGGCGAACACGGGGGAGGCGGCAGGTGATTCATTTGACACAATCACAGGACTGGTCGGATCAGCGTTCGACGATCAGCTGTTCGGCGACGCCGAAGACAATAACCTGTTCGGATTCGATGGTGACGATCAACTCTATGGACGCGCAGGCGCCGACGAGTTGCGCGGAGGTGACGGCAACGATCATCTGGAGGGCGGCGCGGGGCCCGACCGCCTGAACGGCGGGCAGGGCATCGACTACGCGGCGTACACCACGGCCGGCGGCGGGCTGGTCGTCGATCTCGCCGACCCGGGCGTGAACCGAAGCGATGCGTTTCACGATACGTATGTCTCGATCGAAGGCGTGATCGGCTCACCGTTCACGGACCAGGTTTTCGGCGACGAGCAGGCGAACGATCTGTGGGGCATGGACGCAAACGACCTACTTTTCGGGCGCGGCGGCGACGACTCGCTTCAGGGTGGCGATGGCAGCGATCGCCTCGACGGCGGTGCAGGAGCCGACCATCTCGATGGCGGCGCGGGCACCGATTACGCCAGATATTCAGCGAGCACTTCCGGCGTACGCGTTGATCTTGCAGAGCCAGGAACGAGCACGGGTGACGCGGCGGGCGACACGTTCGTCTCTATAGAGGGTGTGCTTGGCTCGGCGTTCGACGATGAGCTCGCGGGTGACGGGATCGCGAACGATCTGCAAGGGTTCGACGGCGACGACCTGATCGAAGGCCGTGCAGGCAACGATACGCTTCGCGGCGGCAACGGCACCGATAGCCTGGAAGGCGGGCTCGGCGCGGATGTGCTGGACGGCGGCGACGGGCATGACTACGCGACCTACACGAGTGCAGCCGCAGGTGTATTCGCGCACTTCCTTTCGCCGGCGGGCAACACGGGCGAGGCCGCGGGCGACAGCTACATTTCGATTGAAGGACTCACCGGTTCGCAGTTCGCCGACACGCTGGTCGGCAATAACGTCGACAACGATCTGCAGGGCCTGGATGGAAACGACTATATCGAAGGGCGCACCGGC
>CAYODZ010000093.1:0-5523 GCA_964402835.1 uncultured Gammaproteobacteria bacterium
AAAGACGTCGAGGGTCTCGCGGTATCTCTCGCGAGATTGATCGATGCTGGTGTAGCCGAAGATCCTGGACTCGATCGGCGACACGCCGCGGCCGACGCCGAGCTCGAGGCGCCCGCCCGAGAGCTGGTCGAGCATGCACACTTCGTTGTAGAAGCGGTACGGGTCGTACCACGGCAGGCAGAAGGTGAGCCCGCCGGCGCGCAGGCGCCGGGTGCGCTGGAACATCGCCGAGAGCAGCACACTCGGCGAGCCGTCGATCGACAGCGGCGTGCCCTGGTGCTCGGCCACCAGGTAAGCGTGGAAACCCAAGCGGTCCGCGGCCGCGGCAAGCTCGAGCTTGTGCGCGTAGACCTCGGCCGGCGCGAGCCTGTCCGAGGCCTCGACCCAGTCGAAGATTCCGAATTGGAGGCGGTCCATGAGACCGCCATGCTAGCGTTAGAAACTCGCCCCGGCGAAGAGCACCAGGTTGTTTCGGTCCACGAGCATGCTGTAGCGCGTCGCGTCGCGGATGTACGTGAAATACGCCTCAGCGAAATAGCGCTTGCCCCAGTCGGCGCGCAGGCCGGTGCGCCACACGGTGCGGCCCTCGAAAAAGGTGCCGTCGTGCGAGTAGCCGTCGACGTCATGCGCGACGCCCAGCGACGGCGTCAGCGTCGCGCCCGCGAAGGCATCGGGATAGCTCGCCGAGATGCGCGCGCGGTAGCCCCATGAATTCGAGGTGACGAACCCGTCGAGCGCGCAGGTCTTGCCCGGATAGCTGTCCGCGCAGGGAAGGGGAGACCCCGGCACCGCGGCGATGCCGTAGGCGACCGAGCGCCCGTAGCGCAGCACGCCCGGATCGGGCAGGTTCGAGATGTGGCTCCAGCCCACCTCGCCGGCGACGATGAGGTGCTGCGCGCCGAGGATGCCCGGCAGCCCCTGCCCCGCGCCCAGGATCAGCGTGGTTACGTCGTAGCGATCGAACGCATCGAACGTCGCGCCCGGCGGCAGCGCGAGCGCGTTCTTGCCCGAGGCCGGCTGGTTGAGCAGCGAAAAGGGATTGCGCACCACGAAGGCGTCCACCACGTCGGCGAGGTTCAGGCTGATCGGCTGGCGGTGGCGGTAGGAGAGCTCGCCGAAGATGCGCGTCGCCCGGCCGCGGCGCGTGTCGAAGCTCAAGCCGAGAGCGGGAATGTTCTCGGGATAGATCAGCGCGTACCTGACGCCGTCGGGATTCGCCAGCCGATCGGCGATGCCCGCCGGCGTCGGATCGGTCGATACGCCCGCTCCGGCGTTGATCCCGCGCAGCATGAACATGCGGCTGTGGAGGTTCATCGCGTAGCCGCGCAGCTCGGTGCCGAGCGCCGCCGCGGTATAGCGCAGCGACACGCCGAACTCGCCGCCGTCCTGCGCCTGCACGTCGGGCGCACGATGCACGTACAGGCCGCTCGCCAGCGCGCTCGGCTCGTTCACGTTGGGCAGCACGTTCGCCTGCAGGCAGCCGGTCGGCGCGTAGGTCGCGACGTTGAGGTAGGTGCCGCAGCCGTTGATCACGTGGCGGCGCGACTCGTAGGCCACGAAACCGTCCAGGCCCCACTGCCTGCCGGCGGCGAAGTTCGCGTAGACCATGCCCACCGGGATGCGGTATTCCTGCGCAACCGCGCCCGGGCGCTGCGCGGCGGCGAAATCGGTCGGGTTGACGACGTTGATTCCGCCGGTGATCGACTGCGCGGCGCCCCAGTTCACCACCTGGCGGCCGAAGCGCGCCTCGAGGCGCCGCTCGTCTCCGAGATCATACTTCCCGTAGACATAGGCGTCGGTGAATATCGCGTTGCTGAACTTCGCCTCGCGCGCGAAGCCCTCGTCGGAGAGCGGCACGCCCTGCGCGAAGCGGTTCGGGAAGTTGCCGTAGGGCCGATCGCCGCTCTCGAGCTCGAAGTCGTGCCACGCCTTGAGGCGCGTGAAGGCGCCGAGGTTTCTGCCGTGCAGGTCGAAGTCGACGAAGCCCTTGAGGACCGTCGAGTAGGCGCTTCCCTTCTCGAAGTTGAGGTTCGGCCCGCCCGAGTTCGCGCTCGTCAGGCCGCCCGGTCGCCCGACTCGGTTCCCCGCGAGCGGTCCGTAGTTCTGCGGCAATGGCTCTTCGGTGCGGATGCCGGTGCCCAGGGTGACCGCGCCTTCGATCTTCGCTTGCACTTCGTCGCCGAGCTTCAGCTCGATGGCGCAAGCGGCGCCGGTGCCACTCACAAGCGCGAGCAGCGCGATCCCTTTGCCATAGATACCCCTCATCGGTCCTCCCCCGAATGAGCGATTTACGCGGCCCTCGACCGGGCGCAAAGTCTCCGCCGTTTGCACCGGCGTGTCCATCGCCGCATCGGGGGAGTTGAGCCGCCACGCGAACTGGAGAGCGCTAGTGCTTAATAAAATTGGACAAAGGGGTAAATAAGCCAATGCGTACCGTGCCGCCGCGCCGGCGCGACCCATGACGTTCGTTCCCTGACTTTTTTCACGCGACGCGCCCATAGTCGCGCCGCAATCTGTTGTTTCTAGCTGGAGAGGACCGCCGTCGCAGCAGTCGCGGCGCGCGGTAAGGGGGCTAGGAGTGGCAATGAACCGTAGGTCCGTCGTGACCGCGACTGCGATGCTCGCCGCCGCGGCGTTTCTTTCGTTCGCCCTCGCTCCGGCTTCGGCCCATGCGCAGAACAACAAGGGCCGCGACTTCTGGCTCGCATTCCCCCCGAACCTGACTGCCGAAGTCACGTCGCCCACGTTGCGGCTGTTCATCACCGGAACGCCAAAGACCGACGGAACGATTGCCGTCCCCGGTTTCGTGACGTCCATTTACAGGATCGACGATACATCGGTCGCCACGATAGACATCGCCCCGGAGGCGGAGCTTTCGTTCGCCGGCGATGCGGTAGAGAACAAGGGTATCCACGTTACCGCCGACAGCGATGTCACCGTCTACGCGCTGAACCAGGCCCCGGCCAGTACCGACGGCTATCTCGGGCTTCCGACACCCGGCCTCGGAACCGACCATATCGTTCTCGGCTTTGGCTCGTCGAGCCTGTTCACCGTCGTCGCGACGCAGAACAACACCACGGTGACCATCACCCCGTCGGCGAGCGTCGGTCTGCGCCCCGCAGGCGTCCCCTACAACATCGCGCTCAGTCAGGGGCAGACCTATCACTTGGTCGGCGCCAGCGACCTCTCCGGAACGACCGTCGTATCGGACAGGCCGATCACGCTGCTGGGCGGCAGCAGGTGCGCGCAGGTCCCGGCGGGATCCGACTTCTGCGATCACATGGTCGAGCAGCTTCCGCCCACCTCGAGCTGGGGAACGCGCTTCGTGACGATGCCCTTGGCCGGGCGCTCGGGGGGCGACCGTTTCCGCGTTATCGCGGCGGCCGACGGGACGGCCGTAACTGTCGGCAGCGTTACCAGCACGCTGAATCGGGGACAGTACAACGAACTGCACCTTCTCGGGCCGGAACAGATCTCGGCCAGCAAGCCGGTCATGATGGTGCAGTACTCCCACAGCAAGACCTTCGACGGCGCCGTGCGCGGGGATCCGTTCATGACGCTGCTGCCGGCGGTCGACCGATTCCTCAGCAGCTACAGGGTGGTTACGCCCTCCACCGGCAGCTCCGACGACTACATCAATGTGGTAGCGCCGGCCGCTGCAGCAGGCTCAATCCTTCTCGACGGCGTGGCGATCCCCGCCGGCGAGTTCACTCCGATTGGAACAAGCGGCCTGTCAGGCACGCAGCGCCCGGTAGAGCCGGGTTTGCACACGCTGTCCGCACCGGTATTGTTCGGTGCGTCGGCTTACGGCTTCGTCGGCGACTCGGCCTACGGCTACCCCGCCGGCATGTCGATGGTCCCGGACCCCGACGGCAGAACGTGGACGCAGCTCCTCCCGTCCGAAGTGGTGCCGCCGACCACCTGCTTCGGCGCTTCCACCGTCTACGATCCGCAGGGGAACCGCCTGATCCTCCACGGTGGCTTGCTGTGCGAGGGCGGGCTGAGCGCCGAAACGTGGGTGCTGAACAACGCGAACGGCACCGGCGGCGCGCCGCACTGGAACCAGCAGCACGAGGGCGCCCCGGTCGCCATGCACCAGCACTCGGCGGTGTACGACCCCGTCAGCGACGCCATGATCGTGTACGGCGGGTGCACGGGCAGCGGCAGCGGCGGCTGCGAGGTTCGTTCCGGCACCTATAGGCTGACGAATGCGAGCGGCGGCGACTCCTCCTGGATCACCGTCTCGACGCTGGGAACGCCGGCTGCGCGCCAAGGCCACAAGGCGTTCTACAACCCGCGCACCAACCGCATGGTGGTCTACGGCGGCCACGACGGCGGTTCCAACTATGACACCCAGTTCTTCGAAGTGTGGGTGCTCTCCAACGCGAACGGACGCGAGGACGCCGACGCGGTCTGGACCGAGCTCGAGGTCTTCAACGGCTTCCCGGAAGCGGCGTACTACTCCGCCGCGGCCTACGACCCGGAGAGCAATCGCCTCATCGTCTTCGGCGGCTACGACGAGAACGGCGAAGTCTCCAACGCCGTGTGGGTGCTGGAGAACGCCGACGGCAGCGAGGCCGTGGAGCCCTTCTGGTACAACATCGTGCCGCGCAACGCCCCGGGCTCGCCCGCTCCCCGTTTCGGTGCCCAAGCGGCCTACAACGCCGGCAACAACACGCTGACCATCTTCGGCGGCGCCGGCAACACGGATGTGTGGCGCCTGTCCAACGCCAACGGCATCGGCGGGCCCTCGATGTGGACCCAGCTCTCGGCGCCCGGCGCCCCCCCAGGCTCGCCGCACGTCAACGGCAGCGGCTACGACCAGAAGACCAACACCATGATGGTGTTTACGACGAGGCCGGGCAGCATCGAGTTTCCGCAGAGCAACGAAGTCTGGATCCTGCAACCGGCGGACAGCAGCCCGGCCGACACAATCGCGCCGACCACCACCGCCGAGCTCAGCCCGGTCCCCAACGCGGCCGGCTGGAACAACTCGCAGACCGCTTTCATTCTCACCGCGCCCGACAATCTCGGGGGCAGCGGCGTCATGTCGGTCACGTACTCGGTGAACGGCGGCACCCCGCAGACCACGAACGCTTCGGGCACCAAGGATCTCATCGCCACCGAGGGCGTGCACACGGTCGAGTACTTCGCGACCGACAATGCGAACAACGTCGAAGCGTCCCAGACACTGACGGTGAGAATCGACGCCACCGCGCCGACGGTGGCCGGCGCCTGGTCGCCGGTACCAAATGCAAGTGGCTGGAACAACACGACGGTGACCGTGCACCTGACGGCGAACGACGCCCTGAGCGGCATGCAGACGATCGATTTCCTGAGCACCAACGGCTCCGTGTCGCAAGTCGGCACCGCGAATGTCGGGCACGTGGGTCCCGGCACTCCGGTGACCTTCAACTTCGGACTGGCTACCGAAGGCAACAATACCCTTTTCGGCAATGGGAGCGACAAGGCGGGCAACGTCGGCGCGCTACCCGAGCCGCTCACCATTCGCATCGACGCCAC
>CAYODZ010000094.1:0-4987 GCA_964402835.1 uncultured Gammaproteobacteria bacterium
GCGGCGAAGCTCGGCGAAGCGCTGAACTACCACAACTTCTTACTGCAGCATTACTACAAAGCCGACCCGGTCGACTTCCAGCAGACGCTCGACCAGTACCTCGCGCTCGCATCGCAGATCGAGCCGATGGTCGCGGATACAACAGCGCTGCTGAAGCACTTTCACGATGCGGGCGACAACATCCTCTTTGAAGGTGCGCAGGGCGCACTGCTCGACGTCGACCACGGTACCTATCCGTATGTAACCTCGTCGAACACCACGGCCGGTGGCGCATCGACCGGCACCGGCATGGGGCCGCGCTATTTCGATTACGTGTTGGGCATCGTAAAGGCGTATACGACCCGCGTCGGCGGTGGGCCGTTCCCGACCGAGCTGTTCGACCAGATGGGCGAGCATCTCGCACGCCGCGGCCACGAGTTCGGCTCAGTCACCGGGCGTCCGCGCCGTTGCGGCTGGTTCGACGTACCGTCGCTGCGCCGCTCGGTGGTGAACAACACGGTGTCGGGATTGTGCGTGACGAAACTCGACGTGCTCGACGGGCTCGACACCATCAGCATTTGCGTCGGTTATCGCGACAAGGCGGGGAACGACCTGGACATGGCGCCGATGGGCGCGGAGAGCCTCGCCGAAGTCGAGCCGCACTACGAAGAGATGCCGGGCTGGCCAGAGTCGACGCTCGGTATCACCAAGTACAACGACCTCCCCGAGAATGCGCGCCGCTATCTTGAGCGGCTTGCCGAACTCACCGGCGTCCCGATCGACATAATCTCGACCGGCGCCGAACGCGAACACACCATCGTTCTGCGCCACCCGTTCGACTAACCTAAATTTTCGCCGCCGGGCACGGCTCGCTCAGCTCGTGGGAAGTTCCCCAAAAGGAACTTCCATCTCGCCTCGCGAGGTGCCCGTTGCCGTGATGAGGTCGGTGGCCCGGCCATCGCGGCGCGAAGGCGCCGCTCCTACAGGTGCCGCCACTCAATGTAGGAGCGGCACCTTTGTGCCGCGATGAACGAAGCCACGGCAACCCAGCTATCGCGACGCCGAGAGCGTCGCTCCCACCTGTCACATCACGCGCCGACAACCCGACCATCGCGGCGCAAAGGCGCCGCTCCTACATTTGTTCTGTCTAACATTGGTGGTGTACTCGCAGCGGGTGTGGCCGCCGGCAGGCGGCCCAACTCACGCGCAGAGCACTCGTTCTAAAAAGGGAGTTCGTGAAGAAGGCCCGCCGCGAAGCGGCGAAGCGAAGCAAAAATCACATTTTTTGCGGAGCGTGGAGCCGCGCCGGCAGGCGTCGGCGACATCAAAGTGGTGCCGAGAAGAGGACTCGAACCTCCACGGGGTTTCCCCCACTGGCACCTGAAGCCAGCGCGTCTACCAATTCCGCCACCTCGGCAGGTGCGAGCCGCGCAATGTACCGGTGGGACCCCTGGATTGTCAATCAGACGGTTAGGGCGCGTATCATAGCGATTCGCGGCACAAAGGCGCCGCGCCCAATGTTCCTTCGTTATCTGAGAATCCATTGAAAAAAGACAAGAAAAGTTGGCAAAACCGCGACCCGCATGCGGCGCGTGAAAGCCGTCGTTACGAAAACCCAATTCCAAGCCGCGAATTCCTGATTGAGCAATTCACCGAAGCGGGCAAGCCGCTGCGCTTCGAAGCGCTCGCCGACCGAATCGGCATCGAAGCGGGCCCGGGCCGTGATGCGTTGCTGACCCGGCTCGACGCGATGGTGCGCGACGGCCAGCTCGTGCGCGATCGCCGCGGCGCCTACGGACCTGTGTCCGAGATGGACCTCGTCGCCGGTCGGGTGATCGGTCACCGCGATGGCTTCGGCTTCCTCGTCCCGGACGAAGGCGGCGACGACGTGTTCCTCGGCCCGCGTCAGATGAAGGCGCTGATGCACGGCGACCGCGCGGTCGTGCGCGTGCGCGGCGTTGACCACCGTGGTCGCCGCGAGGGCTCGCTCGTCGACGTGCTCGAGCGAAACACCCGCCAGGTCGTTGGCCGTTACTTCTCCGAACGCGGCGTCGGCTTCGTGGTGCCTGACCACGCGAAAATGCCGCTCGATGTCGTGATTCCGCAGCAGTTTGCAGGCGACGCTAAATCCGGCCAGATGGTCGTCGCGGAACTCATCGAGCAACCGAGCAAGTCTGCGGCGCCGATTGGCAAGATCACCGAAGTGCTTGGCGACCATATGGCACCCGGCATGGAAATCGACGTCGCGATCCGCGCGCACGGTATCCCGCACGAATGGCCGGCCGACGCGCTCGCCGACGCCGATGCGTTCGGCGACAGCGTACCGGCGAACGCGCTCGAAGGCCGCGTGGACTTGCGCGACACGCCGCTGGTCACGATCGACGGCGCCGATGCGCGCGACTTCGACGATGCGGTCTTCGCGGAACCGGCGGGCAACGGTTGGAAATTGCTCGTCGCGATTGCGCACGTCTCTGCCTACGTCGAACGCGACACGGCGCTCGATCGCGAAGCGCAGAACCGCGCGACTTCGGTGTACTTCCCCGAGAACGTCGTCCCGATGCTGCCGGAGACGCTGTCGAATGGTCTGTGCTCGTTGAATCCGCACGTCGAACGCCTGTGCCTCGTCTGCGAAATGCGCGTCGACGACAAGGGCCGCGTGACCGGTTCGAAGTTCTACGAAGCCGTGATGAAGTCGGCCGCGCGTCTGACCTATGACGACGTCGATGCGGTGCTGTTCCAGAAGGATCCCGCGGAGCGTAAGCGCCGCGAGCCGCTGCTCGGACCGCTGGAGGCGCTCGCCGATGTTTTCCGCGCGTTGTTCGGCGCGCGCCAGCGCCGCGGCGCTATCGATTTTGACTCGCAGGAAACCAAAATCCTGTTCGGGCCTGAGCGCAAGATCGCGCGCATCGAACCGACGGTACGCACGAATGCACACCGACTGATCGAGGAGTGCATGATCGCGGCGAACGTCGAGGCCGCGCGCTTCTTGAAGAAGCACAAATTGCCCACGCTGTATCGCGTGCACGACAAGCCGAAGGCGGAGAAGCTCGAGAACCTGCGTCTGTTCCTAGGGGGCGTTGGCCTGTCGCTCAGCGGTGGCGCGAGCCCGGAAACCAAGGACTACCAGAAACTTCTCGACCGCACCAAAGACCGGCCCGATGCAGCGCTGATCCAGGCGCTCGTGCTGCGCTCAATGCCGCAAGCCGTCTATAGCCCGAAAAACATCGGTCATTTCGGCCTCGCGCACGAGTGGTACGCGCATTTCACCTCGCCGATTCGGCGCTATCCGGACTTGCTCGTGCACCGTGCGATTCGCCATCAATTGTCCGGTGCGCCCGCCGAAGAGTTCCCGTATGGCCTGCTCGAGATGGAGCGCCTCGGCGATCATTGCTCGATGTGTGAGCGACGGGCCGACGACGCGACGCGCGACGTCGTCGCGTGGCTGAAAGCCGAGTACGCGCTCGACCGCGTCGGCGACGAGTTCGACGGGACGGTCACGGCCGTCACTGCATTCGGCATGTTCGTATTGCTCGACGAGGTTCATTCGGACGGCCTCGTACACGTGAGCTCGCTCGGCGACGACTTCTACCACTTCGATCCCGTGCGCCACAGCCTGACGGGTCAGCGGGCAGGCCGCCGCTTCCAGCTTGGCGACCGCGTACGCGTGCGCATCACCGAAGTGAATCTCGATGAGCGCAAGATCGACCTCGAGCTTGTTGGCGTGACCAAAGCCGCGCCCGCATCGCCGAAGGGCGAACGGAAAGGTAAGGCGAAAGGTAAAGGCGGCGACGCGAAGCCGAAGAAGCAGGGCGGTCGGAGCCGTCGACGGTGAAAGACGGCGTCCTCGTTTACGGCCTGCATGCCGCCGAGGCGGTGCTCGCGCAAACACCCGAGCGCGTGCTCAGCGCGATGGTGCAGCGTGACCGCGGCGATGCGCGTCTCGAAGCCGTTCGCGCTGAATGCGAACGCCACGGCATCGCGTTGCGCGGCGTCGCGAAGACGGAGCTGGACCGTAGCGCGGGTGGCGCACGCCACCAAGGCATTATTCTGCAGTGCCGACCTGCCGAAGCGTGGAACGAGGCGTCGCTGAAAGACCTCGTACAAGCCGGTGGTCGCGATTTATTGCTGTTGGTGCTCGACGGCGTGACCGATCCGCATAATCTCGGCGCGTGCCTGCGTAGCGCCGATGCCGCTGGCGTCCACGCGGTGGTGGCGCCGCGTGATCGCGCTGCAAGCCTGAACCCGATTGCGCGTAAAGTCGCCTCGGGCGCCGCGGAGACGGTGCCATTCGTGCAGGTCACGAACCTCGCGCGGACGCTGCGTTGGCTGCAGGACCAAGGCGTTTGGATCATCGGCGCTGCGGGCGAGGGCGCTGAATCCCTATGGGACGTGAAGCTCCACGGCCCCGTGGCCGTGGTTATGGGCGCTGAGGGCGATGGGATGCGTCGCCTGACCCGTGAGCATTGCGACCAACTGGTGCGGATCCCGATGGCCGGCACGGTCGAGAGCCTGAATGTGTCCGTGGCGACTGGGGTCTGTCTGTTTGAGGTGGTGAGGCAAAGACAGAAACGGTAGGAGCGGCGCCTTTGCGCCGCGATAGTTGCGTTAAACCGTTGATGCCAGTAAGATTCGCCCTCCCTTGCTTCACCGCGCCGGCGGGAAGCATTTGTATCCACAAGGAGATGTAATGAGACACTACGAAATCGTGTTTCTGGTCCATCCGGATCAGAGCGATCAGGTCAATGCGATGCTCGAGCGCTACCGCTCGATGATCGAATCCAGCGACGGCAAGATTCACCGGCTCGAAGATTGGGGCCGCCGCCAGCTCGCCTACCCGATTCAGAAAGTCCACAAGGCGCACTACGTTCTGATGAACATCGAATGTTCACAGGAAGCGCTGGACGAACTGCAGTCCGCGTTCCGCTTCAACGACGCGGTGCTACGCAACCTCGTAATCGCACGCGACTCGGCCGAGACCGAGCCGTCGTTCCTCGCGAAATCCGGCGAC
>CAYODZ010000095.1:0-2447 GCA_964402835.1 uncultured Gammaproteobacteria bacterium
CCGCACCACGCGGCGGCCCGTGCCGTGCTCGACGCGCTCAACCGCTATTGGGCCGCCGAGGAGCACGGCAACTGATCACGCGAACCACAGGAGGTATGGGGCCGAATCTTACACCGAGGCACTGAGCCGAGCGGTTAAAAACGCACCCGAGCGGAGCGCACCGTCCCGTGAGCGGAAACGGGACCACTGTCCTAAGAAGGAGGTGACGCTCATGCTAGCTCCGATGGCTCAGCCGGCGCTCGAAAACAGCCCGGCGCTGTTCGCTAAGCTGCTGTGGTTGTTCTCTGCGCTCATGCGCTTTGGTATGCACGCTACCCTCGGCTAAAGGGTAGACTTAGCATTCGGCCCCTTTATGTCTATGAATCAGTTGATCGCCTCAGACAACAAATGGCGATTCGGCCTCTTCACTGTAGGCTTGGTCGTCCTTACAGCAGTTCTTGTTGTCTTGAGCTACAAAGGGTCACCGCTATCAGCCTCAGTGCTGGCTGGGACTGCTGCCTTTTTTGTATTGGCGGTTCTGGCTGAAGGGTTCCCCCTACGCGTTCCATTCGGCAACGCCTTTTTATCCTTGTCAGGAACAATCTTTTGGGCGCTATTAATCCTTTTCGAACCGTTTTGGGCCACAATCACTGGCTTCCTGGCGTTGCTGGTCTCAGAGTTTGTCATTAAGCATCGGGCGCTGGTCAAAGGAATTTTCAATACTTCCCAGACCTCGATCAGCATATGGGCGGGTTCTACTACCTTCTCGTTTTTACTGGGCGGGCCTGGTTTGTCTACGGACCCCATGTTCTTTTTCGCTTTCGGGGTTGCTGCTTTAGTGTATTGGTGGACCAACACGTGGTTAGTTAGTATTGGGGCACATATTTTATATAATGAATCAATTACCCGATTCTGGACAAAGAATTTCAAGTGGGCGTTCGTGTATGAAATAACCTCGGCTCCGATCGCCTTGATTGTCGCGTTTGCCTACGATCAGTTGGCATTGGTCGGGCTGTTGCTGGTGGCTTTGCCAATTCTTATGGTGAGGCTGGCGTATAGCCAATACTTGGAACTCAAGAAAACTTATCACGAAACAGTTCGTACCCTGGTAAAGATCATTGAGATGCATGACCCTTACACGGCCGGCCATTCCGATAGAGTTGCTATCTATGCTCGACGTCTTTGTGAGGCTGCGAGGTTATCACCGTCGCTTACTGAGAAGATCGAGCTGGCCGCTTATCTGCACGATTTGGGAAAAATTAACTTAGACTTAACAGGTATAGTTCAGAAAAAGGGAAAACTCACGGACGATGAAAAGCGGCTCATCAAGCTGCATAGTATAGTGAGCGCGGACTTGGCGAACCAAGTGTCATACTTCCGTGGTGAGATCGAGGGAATGATTCGACATCACCATGAGAATTGGGATGGTAGTGGATATCCGCATGGACTTAAGGGCGAAGAGATTCCCTTGGGCGCACGGGTTATTTTGCTTGCCGACGCCTTTGACGCTATGAGTAGCAACCGGGTATATCGAAATGCGCTGGACTTAGAGATAGTAAAGGATGAATTTCGGAAATTCGCAGGCATACAATTTGACCCAAAGTTGGCGCCGTTGTTCGTGGATTCGGTTATTGGGGACGGGTCCACAATACTTAGGCAGCCACATGATCAACCGATTGAGGGTGAGCGAGCAGGGACTCCAAAAATTAAACTGGTATCAGTACAACAGGGGCTGCGATAGCGCCTAACTGGATCCGCTATAGGCTCCGCCCTAATCTCTGCTCCAGTTCCTTCCGCCGCCCCCGGCTCAACCTCAGCTCCGTCCCATCCTCCAGCACGACCGCGTACGCACCATGAAACCAGGGCTGGAGCTCCACCACCCGGTCCAGGTTGACGATGGTGCTTCGGTGGATGCGGATGAACCGCTTGGGGTCCAGCCGCTCCTCGAGGGAGGTCAGGGACTCCCGGATCACGTGGCTGTCGGCGCCCACGTGGATCCTCGCCTGGTAGTCGGCGGCCTCGATCCAGTCGATGTCCTTGGTCCGGACGAAGTAGAGTCGGTCGTCGTCCCGGATGACGATCCGGTCGGCCGGCTCGTCGCCCGCGGCCCGGGCGGGTGCGGTCTCGGGGGTGCCGGCCTCGGCCTTCTCGCGGACGTCCAGGAGCCGCATGAGCTGGCCCCGGAGGTCGGCCGTCTCCCGCTCCTCCACCCGGCGGATGGCGCGGTCCAGGGTGCGGTCGAACCGCTCGTCGTCGAAGGGTTTCAGCAGGTAGTCCAGCGCCCGGGCCTCGAAGGCTTTCAGCGCGTGGTCCCCCCAGGCGGTCACGAACACCACCACCGGGGGCCGCGCGGTCTTCGCCGCGGCCAGGGCCTGGAACCCGTCCCGCTCGGGCATCTGGATGTCGAGAAACACGATGTCCGGCTCCTGCTCCTCCATGGCGTCGGCGGCGATCCGGCCGTTGGCGGC
>CAYODZ010000096.1:0-5245 GCA_964402835.1 uncultured Gammaproteobacteria bacterium
GGAAGGCAATCTCCGTCTCGTTTTGGCGCATACCTACACGGGCGACATCCGGCTCACGGTGCGCGACTCCGCCGCGCAGGGCGAGGACTTCGCGCTGCTCCATTCGGGAGCGGCCCGCTTCGCCGAGAATAACTTGACTGCACCCGGCAACCAGCCGGACGCCTCGCGCGAAATTCTGCGCGGGCAGATATTCGCGGAGCAGGGCTCGGTGACGCTACTCGTCGGGGACAACGTAGACCTGCACCAGAACAGCGAGATCCTGGCGGCCGGCGACATCACCCTCTACGGCGACGTCTCGGCGACCAACGGCGTCATCGATCCGCTCGCCAACGCCGATCCGGACTATGGCACGAACATGCTGCTGCGCGGGCGAATCATCGCCGGCGCCGATGTCACTACGGGTAGCCAGATGGGTCTCAATCCCGTCGGCACAGCGCTGCCGACGCTGAGCGCGCCAGCGCATCAGACACGCATCTTTGGCAACACCGACGTCGACACTTTCCAGTTCGGCGATCCGAGCGGAATCACCGGCAGCACGGTCCATGGCGGCGACGGTTATATCTACCTCGGCTCGCAGACTCGCGTGTACGGCAGTCAGGACGCCAGCGATTCGCTGACGCCCGACGGCGAAGACCGCTTCATCGTCTACTACCTGCAGGACACCTACACCGTCACGTCGCCGGCGACGCTTGCTCTGACCGCGATCGTCGCGCAGGACGCCAACCATACCCTGACCCTCGACGGGCAGGCGGGCAGCGATACATACGAGATCTACAGCCTTGGCAGCAACGGCGCCGACAATCGAAACTACATCGTCAACGTGCTCGACACCGGCGCCCCGCACGACGGCGCGGACGAACTGTTCGTCTACGGCAACGACTCGCCGCTGAACGGCATCGACCCCCTGACGGGCGAGAAGTACGCGGTCGACGATATCTTCCTGCTGCGCGCGGCGCGCGAGATTCCGGGAGAGGACGCCGACCGGCCGGGATACGTGGCGATCCTGCATGGCAGCCTCGACCCGTACCGCGACACCATCGTGGACAACGAAGACTCCGCCGAAGTGCAGCGGATCAACTACGACCGCGGCGTCAACGGCCGGCTCACGGTGCACGGCATGGGCGGAAACGACGCCTTCTTCTCGGACGACAGCACCGTGACTGTCACGCTGGATGGCGGGGCAGGCGACGATACGTTCCAGATCGGGCAGATCTTCGGGCTCAAGCGCGACCAGGCAGAGGGACTGCTGCTCGAACACGACGTATTCCCGAACCTGGTTCCGACCACCCGCGGCTGGCTGAGCCCGGGCATCAGCGCGCCGATGGTGGTGCATGGTGGCACCGGCGACGACCAGTTCACCGTCTACTCCAACCAGGCGGAGTTGCGCCTCGAAGGCGACGACGACAATGATCTGTTCATCGTGCGCGCCTTCGCACTCGCGGCGGTAGTAGATACCGACGCGAACGGCGACGGGCTGCTCGACATCGACGACATCCTCAACCCGACGCTCGACACCAATGGCGACGGCGTCGTCAACTCCGCGGACGCGAAGAACTCCGCCGACTGGCGCGACTGGATCCTCGTGACCGACGACGACGGGGTCGCCGTGCCGATTATCGGCCTCGGCTTCTCGGTAGACCGCCCGGTCGACATCCGCACTGGCGCCGGCGAGAATCAGGTGCAGTACAACGTCAATGCGCCGGTTTCGGTAGACGGCGGCACCGGCTTCAACAAGCTGGTGATCCTCGGCACCGAGTTTGCCGACAACTTCGTGATCACCGAGAAGGGCGTTTTCGGCGCGGGTCTCAACGTGCGCTTCAGCAACATCCAGGTGATCGAGATCGACGGGCTGGAGGGCGACGACGAGTTCTTCGTGCAGTCCACCGCATTCGGCGTGTCCTATCGCATCATCGGCGGCCTCGGCAGCGATATCATCAACGTCACTGGCGATGTGACCCGAGCGATCGTCATGCGCGAGCTGGAAGGCGTGAGTGGAGCGGTCAATCATCTGCTGGCTTCGGATGATCCGTTCTATGACGCGCTGATCGTCGACGGCTTCGACTACAACGTCGCTTCCGCGGATTCGGGCGCGGTCGTCATCACCGAGTCCGACGGATTCACGGCGGTTGCCGAGGGCGGCGGTCAGACTTCGGTAGACAACTACTTCGTCCGTCTCGCCGAAAAGCCGACCGGGCCCGTCTACGTCACGGTGTCGGTCGCGCGCTCGCCGCAGGAAGAGGCCGACGACACGCTGGTCAATCCGTTCCCGCTGCACGACGGCCCGGGCGACTCGATCTGGGCCAGCACCACAGCGCCGGGTGATCCCAATAATCCGCTCGACGAGGATTTCCAGCGGTCCATATTCGTCAACGGTGACGAAACCGCGATTCCCAACCGCGCCGTCGTGCTGGTGTTCGACGAGTTCAATTGGGACCAGGACCAGGAAGTCTTCATCTACGCGCCCGATGACAATCGTTCCGAGGGCGACCGTGTGGTCGTGTCGCAGCATACGGTCATCTCGGGCGACGTCCGGTTCGATGGCGCCGACGTGCGCAACGTCGAGGTCGCAGTACGCGACAACGACACGCCGGGCGTGCGCGTCACCCAGATCGAGAAGGACTCGTTCGTCAAGGCGACCGGGGAGTTCGTCGAAGACGGCCGCACGCTGGTAATCGAAGGCACCGACATCACCGAGCTGCGCGACCAGGTGCTGGTCGAGCTCGCCACCGGGCGCGGCATCGCTCCGGGAGAGCAGGTGGTTGTGTCGCTCAACCTGAACGCCGAGAGCGATCAGCAGATTCGGCTGTTCAACCCGCTGACCGATTCGCGCTTCGATGCTGACGCACGGACCATTACCTTCACTGCCGACAACTGGGATGACCCTGTGCTGGTGGAGATTGCCGCACGCGACGACTATGCCGCGGAAGATCCGTTCAATGCAGTCATCTCCTTCACGCGCGATGCGTCCTCGACGGCCGAGGACTTTATCTTCCCGAACCTGCGCTCGGGGTTCGGCCTTCTGCCGGTCGAGGTCATCGACAACGACACGCCTGGCTCCGTTGTGTTCCAGAGCGACGGTTCCACTCTGCTGCTGAAGGAGGGGTCGAACACCGACGACTACACCGTCCGGCTGACCATGCAGCCGGCGGAAGGAACCACGGTCGATGTGGCGATCCTGACCGATGGCCTGGCGGATGTGGTGAGCGTGAACGGCGTGCCGCCTGTGATCAAGGAAATCGGTGGCCTGCTGGCGGCACGTCTGTTCGAAGGCAGTGTCGTGTTCGGCGAGGAAGACGGCAAGGGCTCGCTGACGCGCGGCACCGGTGCCGATCTCGGCAGCTTCCTCGGCGAGGGCTTCAAGGAAGGCGGGCAGATCCGCATCTTCGGATCGGGCGATCCCGGAATCGACGGCGACTACTTCATCGAATCGGTCACCGAGTCCACCATCACGCTGACGACGGCCTTCACCGGCGGCAATCCGGCTGACCCGACCGAAGTGCTGGACGACGTGGTGCTGAGCAACCTGACCCGGCAGGGCATTTTCGAAGGCGATGCCGCGTTCGATGGCGGCCTGCAGCAGCTCGCCCGCGCCGACGGCGGCAGCTTCCTCGCCGACGGGTTCCTCGAGGGCCAGCTTGTCCGCGTCACCAACGACGCGAATCCGGCCCAGTTTGTCGATCTCAAGATCGCGATCATCCGCGGCGACAACGATACGTTCGACAACAGGCTCGAGTTCACCGAGGAAACGGACCTCACGACGCTCGGCTGGTGGACGGGTTCGCTTGATGACGTGACGATCACCCGCCTTGCGGCGGTCGTGACCTTCGACCATACCAACTGGTACCTCCAGCAGAACGTCGAGCTGCAGGCCGACCCGCACTTCGAGGTGCCGCTCGTCCGCGACGGCGTGAAGACCTTCCCGGTCGCGACCCATCTGCTGTCCAAATTGAAGGGTCCGCTGGCGGTCGAGGGCGGCGTGAGCGGCGCCGACCGCTCGCTGCAGAGCGGCATCAAGCTGCCCGGCGAAGCGGACGGCTTCCCGCTGCAGATCGGCGCCCAGCCGCCCGAATCGCAGCAGATCGATGTGCTCAACATTTTCCACGACTCGAGCCGGCAGAATGGCTCGGGCGTGATGACGCAGACCGGCCTCACCGGCTTCGGCATGGCGGGCAATCTCGACTTCGCGGCGCTCCTCGATATCGATGTCGAAGGCGTCTTCGGCGAGTCGGCCTTTGTGCCGGGCGGTATCAGCTGGGGCAAGGTCAACTTCGGCCCGGGCGGGTTCGGCACCGATGCCAATCAGAGCACGGTCGAGGTGGTCAACCTCATGCTCGGTCAGGGCAACGACTCGCTTGACATCCTCGGCACGCTCAACCCGGCGCCGGCGGTGTCCGCGACCCAGGCATTCGACTTTGCGCCGGACGGCCAGGGCGGCGGCACGATCGAGCGCCGCGGCTTCGACTGGAAGGGTTCCGGCTTCCTGGTCGGACAGTCGGTCACTATCGAAGGCGTCGACGGCACGTTCAAGGTGGTCGCGATCGAGGATTACGTGCAGACGATCGGCGACGTCGAGGTCGTCGACCCGAACGACAACAGCATCCTTGTGCTAGAGCACCTGGACGGCGCGGTGCTGCCCGCGCTCAGCGACGCGGTGCGCACCGTGATCGGGATCGACAAACCGGTGCTGACGGCTGGCGCGTTCGATTTCGCGCACTCCGTGTCTGTCACCGGCAGTATCACCGTTAGCGGCCCGGCGTCGACGGCAGAGGCCGACAGCGGCGTCGTCGGACGGGTTACCGCCACCGTGGGCGGCGTCGGCGTCGACTGGCGCGAAGCCGGCTTCCTGCGCGGCCAGACGGTGACGTTCGGCGGGCACGAATACACGATCGTCGCGATCCTGCCGATCCGCGATCCGATTGAAATCAGCGAGATCGTCACGCCGAACGGCATCCTCGTACTCGGCGACGGCCCCGCGCCCGCGACCGGTACCACGTCCGGCACCGTTGCGGCTACGGTGCCCGGCTTCACGGTCACCCGCAGCGACGGCATCGACTGGGCGGACGAGGGCTTCATCGTCGGGCATCTGGTGCACATCGAGACCGGTACACTCGCCGGCCACTGGCGTCTGGTCGACATCTTCGACGGCGGCCAATCGATGACGCTGAAGACGCTGGAGCACGCGCCGCTTGCCGAAGGACAGGGCGTGACAAGCGTCCTCTCGGTCGCCGGCCAGCACGGCGGGCTG
>CAYODZ010000097.1:0-3039 GCA_964402835.1 uncultured Gammaproteobacteria bacterium
ACTCGGTGGACAAGGTGGGGATCGTGCTCTCTCGCGCGAACGATGCCGCCGCCGGGCAAACGCTCACAGTATCGCTGCGCTCGAGCTGGAACGGCGCCGTCATCGCGTCCGGTACGGTCTCGAGCGACACGCTCGCCACGAGCGAAGCGTGGGTCACGTTCGATCTCGCGAGCGCGGCGACGCTGAACGACAACCAGAACTACTACCTGCGCATCGATTCGACGGGCGGCGGCAAGGTCTACCTGGGCGTGGACAATTCGGGCGCGTACGCCACCGGCGATCTCATCGACAAGGACGGTAACGCCGACGTCGGCAAGGACGCGGCGTTCCGGATCATCGACATGCAGGTCAATGTCGCACCGGTGCTCTCGGGCGCGAACAACCTCACCTCGATCAACGAAGACCCGGCTGCGAACGGCGACACGCTCGTCGCGAGCCTCATCGCCGGAGGCGTGACCGACGCGAACGAGGGTGCGCAGGCCGGCATCGCGGTGACGGGGGTCGATAATACGAACGGCACCTGGCAGTACTCGACGAACGGCGGCGGCGCGTGGACGAGCTTCGGCGCACCGACAGCCGCGGCCGCGCGGCTGCTCGCCGATGACGTCAATACCTACGTACGGTTCGTGCCGAATGCCGATTGGAACGGCACGGTCGCGAACGGGCTGACGTTCCGTGCGTGGGACCAGTCGACGGGGGTCGCCGGCGCAACGGCGGACACGTCCGAGTTCACGTCGACCGTGCGGGACGATTTCGGCACGGTCTCGTACTCGAACAGCGACGGCACCGCCGCCTGGAGCTCGGATTGGATCGAGAGCGACGACGGCAGCGCGAGCTCGGGCAACGTGCTGGTGAGCGGCGGGGTGCTCGAGATCAACACACTGCTGAGCGGCACGGTGTCGATCTATCGCGAGGCCGATCTTTCGACGTCGACCGGCGCGACGCTGTCGCTCGACTACACGAGCACCGTCACGACTCTGCTCGGCACGGTATCGATCGCGGTGTCGGCGAACGGCGGCGGGAGCTGGACCGACCTCAACGCTGCCGTCGCGACCGGCGGCGGAGCACTCAGCTACGACCTGACGCCTTATGTTTCGGCCGACACGCGCATCCGGTTGCAGGTCGACGGCCTCGGTATCGGTGGAAAGTTCACGGCCGACAATGTGCAGATCTCATACGTAAGGCCGCTCAACGGCGGTTCCACTGCCTTCAGCTCGGCGACCGCATCGAGCGGAATCACGGTCGCGTCGGTCAACGACACGCCCGCGGGTGCGGACAGGACCGTCACCACACTCGAGGACACGGCCTATACCTTCAGCGCCGCCGATTTTGGGTTCAGCGATACCGACGGTAACGCGCTGCTGGCGGTCAAGATCGCGACACTTCCGGGGGCCGGGACGCTCACGTCGAACGGCGGCGCGGTGAACGCGGGCGATTTCGTGACCAAGGCGGACATCGACCTGGGAAGGCTCGTGTTCACGCCAGCGGCGAACGCGAACGGCGCGAGCTACGTGAGCTTCACTTTCCAGGTGCAGGACGACGGCGGCACCGCGAACGGCGGCGTCGATCTCGATCCCACCGCGCGCACGATGACGATCAACGTGACCGCGGTGAACGACGCGCCGGTGCTGACGGGCGCGAACCATCTGTCGGCCATCAACGAGGACGCGACGACCAACGGTGGCACGCTCGTTTCGGCGCTGCTCGCAGGGCACGTGAGCGACGCGGATGCCGGAGCAGCTTCGGGCATTGCGGTGGTCGGCGTGGCCAATACGAACGGCACCTGGCAATACTCGATCAACGGCGGCGGCTCCTGGACGAGCTTCGGCAGTCCCAGCGAAGGCACGGCGCGGCTGCTGGCGGCCGACGCCGGCACCTTCGTACGCTTCGTGCCGAACGCCAACTGGAACGGCACGCTCGCGAACGGCATCACGTTCCGGGCGTGGGACCAGACGACGGGCGCAACCGGCGGCATCGCATCGACGATCCCCGACGGGGTGCTGCGGGACAATTTCGGCAGCGTGTCCTACGGCAACAACGACGGCACCGCGACGTGGAGCGCCGGATGGGTCGACACCGAAGATGGCGATCCCAGCGCCGGCCGAATCTCGATTACTTCGGGCTATCTGGAGATCAAACCGAGCGGCGGCGGAGTCGATTCGATCTATCGCGAAGCCAACCTGAGCGGGGCGACGGCGGCAAGCTTGTCTTTCGACTACAACAATCTGCTCCAGTCCGGGGCGGGGGCGCAGATCTCGGTGCAGATTTCTTCGAACGGAGGCGCAAGCTACACCACGATCAGTACCTTCACCGGCGATGCGAACGCCGGCGCCGGCACGTTCAATGCCGACATCAGCGCCTACATCTCGGCCAGCACGCGCATACGCTTCGAGATCGTCTCGCCCGGCGCGCCGCCGCGCTCGCTGGAGATCGACAACGTCAGGATCGACATCACCGCGCCGGGAAACGGCGGCGCCACTGCGTTCAGTGCGGCGACGGCGGGTAGCGGCATCACCGTCAACGCGGTGAACGACGCGCCGGCGGGCGCGAGCAACACCGTGACGACGCTGGAAGACACCGCGTTCACGTTCGCCCGGGCACATTTCGGCTTTACCGACCCGATCGACGGCCACAGTCTGCTCGGCGTGCGCATCTCGACGCTGCCGGGCGCAGGCACACTGACCCTGTCGGGCGTCGCGGTAACCGCCGGGCAGACGGTGAGCGCGTCCGACATCGATCTCGGCCGGCTGGTTTACACCCCAGCCGCGAATGCGAACGGCGCGGGGTACGCGAGCTTCACCTTCCGCGTGCAGGACGACGGCGGCACCGCGAACGGCGGCGTCGACCTCGATCCGACCGCGCGCACGCTCACCGTGGACGTGACGCCGGTCAACGATGCGCCCAGCGGCACCGACCGTACCATCACTACCCACGAAGACACCGGCTACACGTTCGCCATCGCAGACTTCGGCTTCAGCGATGCGGTCGAAGGCCACGCACTTTCCGCGGTGAAAATCGCGACCGTGCCCGGCGCAGGCG
>CAYODZ010000098.1:0-3047 GCA_964402835.1 uncultured Gammaproteobacteria bacterium
CGTCGCGGTGTTCGGTGAAAAAGATCTCCAACAGCTGCTCGTGATTCGTTGGTTGGTGCATAACTTCAGATTGCCAATTGAAATCATCGGCGTGCCGACGGTGCGCGAACCCGATGGGCTCGCGCTGAGTTCACGCAACCAGTACCTCACCGCCGACGAGCGCGCGCGTGCGCCTGCTATCTTCACCGCGCTGACCGCAATCGCGGGCGAGATTCGGGCAGGGAACGCCGACTGGAAACACCTTGAAACGCGCGGTCTAAGCGCGCTGACGGGCGCCGGTATCGCGCCCGACTACTTTGAGATTCGAAATGCCGATGATTTATCTGAACCCACCGCCGACGCGCCCCTCGTCATCTTGACCGCTGCGCGCTTGGGAAAGACCCGCCTGATTGACAACATGCGAGTGTGACTCAGGTCATTACCGCCTTGTGATTCAGGGTATTAAGGCGCAGACTTCCCGCCAATGTTCGCTGCATTACATAGTTAGATGGTTACTGAGAAGTCAGTAGAGGACCTTGCCGCCCGCATCGTCTCGGACGAGGCGAAGCGTATTCCGCCGACCGCGCATGATGCTGACCTAATCTTGGGCATTTGTGACAAGATGCATCCGATGTTATCGCGCCTCGCGGGCTCAATCAGTTATCGCTCGTTGCTGGTCCGCGCACTGGCGCTTGCGAAACCGAAAGCCAAAACACTCGGGGCGCTTCGCTTCGAACGCGACGGACGCCTCGTGTTCGACCCGGAAGATCCCGCTGCGCAACACCTGAATCCCGCCACGGTCAGACAGGATGCAATTGTCCTGATTACCGCGTTTCTGAATTTGATGATGTTGTTGATTGGCGAAGTGCTGACCGTTCGCATCGTTCGCCAGGTATGGCCAGAGGTAACAACCGAATGACCGTCGAAATCCGAAAAATACAGACCGGTGTGCCGGGCCTCGACGAGATTCTCGGCGGCGGCCTACCCGAATTCTCCTTCAACATTTTGGGTGGCGGTCCCGGTTGTGGCAAAACCACGCTCGCGCACCAAATCATGTTTGCGAATGCGACACCGGAAAAGCCCGCGATCTACTTCACCATCCTCGGCGAGCCTGCGATCAAGATGCTGCGCTACCAGCAGCAATTCGACTTTTTCGACGCCGAGATGCTCAATGAATCGGTGCACTTCATCAACCTGAGCCAGCATGTACTCGACCAATCGCTCGATTTCGTGATGGCGGAAATTCTTCGCGAGGTTGAACGGATTCGGCCGAGCATCGTCGTCGTTGACTCATTCCGCACGGTGGTCCGCAAAGTCACAGCTGGAATTGATGAACTGACGCTGCAGAGTTTCGTGCAGCACCTCGCGGTGGAAATGACGACCTGGGAGGCGACGACGTTCTTGGTCGCCGAGTACGACGACGAGGAGAAGCGCGACAACCCGATCTTCACGGTCGCCGACGGCCTTTTCTGGTTGTTCCAGCAGACCGAGCGCAATTCGGTCGTCCGGAAAATGCAGGTGGTCAAAATGCGTGGCCAAGAATCGGTGCCGGGCATGCATACATTCCGCATCAACAAGGGCGGCCTGCAGACCTTTCCGCGCAACCTCGGTCTTGCAGGACGTCACGATTCCGCCCGCGATGCACCGCGGCTGTCGACTGGCCTCGCGGAGCTCGACTCGATGCTCGGGGGCGGCTTTCCGGCCGGCGACAGCGTGCTGATTGCGGGCCCGACCGGCTGTGGCAAGTCGTTGATTGCCACGCACTTCGTCGCTGCGGGTCTGCGAAAGGGCGAGGCAGCGATCGTTGCGGTCTTCGAAGAGCGTCCGCATGAGTACGCGAGGCGCGCCGATGGTTTCGGCCTGAAGCTCAGTGAAGAGGTGGATGCGGGCAAGCTCGAAATCATCTACCTGCGGCCGCTCGATTTGTCCGTCGATGAGACGGTGTACGAACTCCTCGACGCGGTGGAGCGCACCGGGGCGACGCGCGTCGTCGTCGATTCGTTGGCCGGCTTCGAGATGGCGTTGGCGCCGGGCTTTCGCATCGATTTTCGCGAGGCGCTGTACCGCATGATCGGTGCGCTGACCGCCGCTGGCGTGACGGTCGTGACGACGGTCGAAGTGGCCGAGAGCTTCACTGAAATTGAATTCAGCGGCTACACCGTCTCATTCCTTAGCGACGACATTCTTCGGCTGCGTTACGTCGAGTTCGACGGCGAGGTCGGCAAGGTCCTGTTCGTCGTGAAAATGCGCGGCGGCGATCACAGCAAGGAAATCCGTCGCTACGACATCCAGTCTGACGGCGTTGTTATCTCGCCGGAGCCCCTACAGGGCTACCACGGCCTACTCACGGGCATTCCTGAGCTACCCGAAGACTAGGCATTTCGCCCCGTTGTGAGTGCCGTCCGGTGTCGGGTAAAATTAGCGGCTATGGACCTGACCCTGCTGAAGTGCAAGCTGCACCGCGCCGCGGTGACCCATTCAGAGCTCGACTACGAGGGCTCGTGCGCGATTGACGGGCGCTTGCTCGACGCGGCTGGCATCCTCGATTACGAGCAAATCCAGATTTATAACGTCGCGAACGGCGCGCGCTTCACGACCTACGCAATTCGCGCCGAAGACGCCTCGGGCATTATCTCGGTCAATGGCGCCGCTGCGCACCACGCAAAACCCGGCGACCGCGTCATCATCTGCGCGTACACGCAGATGAACGCCGCTGAGGCCGCGAACCATAAGCCGAAGCTCGTCTACCTCGACGAGAACAACAACATCACGCATACCCGCAACACCATCCCGATTCAGGTCGCGTGACCCCGACCGCGTGTCCTGCCTGGCAGCGGCTCGCCGGTCTCAGGGCGGACACTGCCGACGCAGCCCGTAACACCCACGTCGAACTCGACGGCCTCACATTCGATTTTTCTCGTTATTCGCTCACCGCCGAAATCCTCGACCAGCTGATCGCGCTCGCCGAAGCGCAGGACCTGGCTGGCTGGCGCGCGCGATTGTTCGCGGGTGAGGTCGTCAACACCACTGAGCAGCGCGCTGCGATGCACATGGCCTTGCGAGCAGAA
>CAYODZ010000099.1:0-12663 GCA_964402835.1 uncultured Gammaproteobacteria bacterium
CGCCGTGCCGGTGAAGCCATTCGCGTCAGCGCTTGTCAGCGCCGCGCTCACCACGAGATCGCCCTGCAGCGTGTCGACGCCCACGCCGCCCGCGACAGAACCGGTCAGCACCGCGTCGATGTCGAACACGTCGTCGCCAGCGCCGCCGTTGAGGTCGAACGTGCTCGGCGCGGTCACGTTGAACGTGTCGATACCCGTGCCGCCTTGCAGCGTGGCAAAGCCGCTGAAATATAGAGGGGCAGAGCCGTTGTCGTGATACGGGGCACCGTCCAGCGTCCAGGTGACGTTCGTGTCCTCGCCGGTCAGCGTGCCGCCGTTGCCGGTCAGTACGTCTATCCCGCTGAAGCCCGTGACTCCGCCCGCCGTGCCGGCGGCGCCGTCGAACGCAGTGCCTGAAATCGTCGCGTTGACGACGAGGTCGCCCTGAAGCACATCATGGCCCGTGCCGGCCGCGACCGAACCCGTCAGCGCCGCGTCGATGTCGAACACGTCCGTGCCGTCGCCGCCGTCCAGATCGAACGTGCTCGCGGCCGTCACGTTGAACGTGTCGACGTCGGTACCGCCGGTCAGCGTCGCGAAACCGCTGAAGTTCAGCGTGTTGGCGCCGTCGTTGAACGTCGGCGTACCGTTCAGCGCCCAGGTGTTGGTCGTGTTCGAGCCGGTCAGCGTGCCCGTGCCGGTCAGCGTGCCGATGCCGGTGAAGCCGCCGTTCACGCCGTCGGCGGTGCCGGTGTAGCCGTCCGCGACGGAGCTCGTCAGCGATGCATTGACGACCTGGTCGCCTTGCAGCGTGTCGGCGCCCACGCCACCTGCGACCGAACCGTCCAGCGCCGCGTCGATATCGAAGACATCCGCGCCGTCGCCGCCCGCGAGGTTGAACGTGCTCGCGGAGGTCACGTTGAAGGTGTCGACGCCCGTGCCGCCGGTCAGCGTCGCGAAGCCACTGAAGGCCAAGGTGTTGGTGCCGTCGCTGAACGTCGGCGAACCGGCCAGCGTCCAGGTGTTCGTCGTGTTCGAGCCGGTCAGCGTGCCGCTACCGGCGAGGTTCGTGATATCGGTGAAGTTGGCCGTGACGTTCGCGCTCGTGCCGTTGAAACCGGTGGTGCCAGCCGCCGTCAACAACGCGCTGCCGATGCCGGTGATCGAGCCGCCGTCGGCGCCGCCCGCGATCGAACCCGTGAGCGTGTTGCTCGCCAGCGCGAACACGTCGATGCCCGCGCCACCGATAAGGTCGGCGTCGATCGATGCGTTGACATTGAATACGTCCGCGCCGCCCCCGCCGGTCACGGTACCCAGATCATGGTCGAGCTCGAAGGTGTCGACGCCACTACCACCGATCCAGTTCGCGAAATTGTTGATGGTCATCACGAAACCGGCCTCTTCGTAATAACCGCTGTTCGCGGCGGTCGTCTCCCAGCGTGCAGCGATGTCGAGGCCCGTCAGCGTGTTCGGCTCACTGCCGCCGGTCAGTACATGGATGTTGCTGAAGCCGGCCGAGACCGCCGCCGTCGTGCCAGCGTGGCCGTCGCCCGAGCTGGCGCCCGTCAGTGTCACGTCGGTTGCGCTGGTGTACGCGGCAAGGCTCAGCGTGTCGATGCCGGCCGCGCCGTCGATACTGCCGGTCAGGATGACGCCGTCTGAGAACACGAAGCTGTCGGCGCCGGTGCCGCCGGTGAGATCCAGCGTCAGTGACTGCGTGATGTTGAAGGTATTGCCCGCGTTGGTGCCGACCAGCGCGTTGATGTTGTCGAAGCCGCCGCTGATCGGATTCGGCGCACCGGTCGTCGTTCCGACGATGCCGTCCACGCCGCCATTGCCGTTGAGCCCGAACGTGACGGACGTCGCGTACGCGCTGACGTCCAGCGTGTCGCTGTCGGTGCCGCCGTCGATCAAGCCGGTCAGTACGACCGTATTCGCGAACACGAAACTGTCGGCACCCGCGCCGCCGTTGAGCGCGGTCGCGGTGAGCGACGCGTTCATGTTGAAGATATCCGCGCTGTCGCCACCCGATACCGTGCCGAGGTCGTGGCCGAGCGCGAAGGTGTCGATGCCGGTGCCGCCGGTCCAGTTCGCGAAGTCGTTAAAGTTGAGCGTGTTGCCGCCCGATGCGTAGGTCCCGGCGTTCGCGCCGGTCGTGGTCCAGGTCGCTGCGGCGTTCAGGCCGGTCAGCGTGTTCGGCTGGCTGCCACCGGTCAGGACGTCGATGTTGTTGAACGTCGGCGTCGCAACAACGTTGCCGGAGTAGCCGGTCGCCGTGGACCCAGTCAGCAGCACGTTGGTCGCGCTCGTGTACGCGGACAGGTCCAATGTGTCGCTGTCCGCGCCGCCGTCGACCGAGCCCGTCGTGAGCACCGCGCTGTTGGCAAACACAAAGCTGTCGGCGCCGGCGCCGCCTGTGAGGTTCGCGGAAATCGACGTGTTCACATTGAACACGTCCGCGCCGTTGCCGCCCGTAACCGAGGTCAGGCTGTGGGCGAGCGCAAAGGTGTCGATGTTGTTGCCGCCGACCCAAGTCCCGAACGCTGTGAACGTCAGTTCGTTGCCGCCGGAGGTGTACGTGCCGGCGTCCGCGGCGGTCGTTGCCCAGTCTGCGACGGCGTCGAGGCCGGTCAGCGTGTTCGCGGCGATCGAGCTCCCCGTCAGCACGTCGATGTTGCTGAAGCCGTCAGAGACCGCCGCGGTCGTGCCGGCGTAGCCGTTCGCCGTGGACGCCGTCAGGCTCACGTTCGTGACGCTCGCGTACGCGCCAAGGCTCAGCGTGTCGCTGCCCGCGAGACCGTCAATTGAGCCGTCCAGGACAACACCGTTCGAGAACACGAAACTGTCGGCGCCGGTGCCACCGGTCAGGTCCAGCGTCAGGTTCTGCGTGACGTTGAAGGTATTGCCCGCGTTGGTACCGACCAGCGCGTTGATGTTGTCGAAGCTGCCGGTGATGGGGTTGGTCGCGCCGCCCGTCGTGCCGACGATGCCGTTGTCAGTGCCCTCGCCGTTCAGGTTGAAGGTCACGGAGGTGGCGTACGCGGTGACGTCCAGCGTGTCGCTGCCGGCGCCGCCGTCGATGCTGCCGGTCAGGACGGCGCCGTTGCCGAACACGAAGCTGTCCGCGCCGTCACCGCCGTTGAGGTTGAAAGTGCTCGCCGCCGTCACGTTGAACGTGTCGATGCCCGCGCCGCCAGTCAGGGTCGCGAAGCCGCTGAAATTCAGGATGTTGGCGCCATTGGTGTAGGTCGGCGTGCCGTCCAGCGCCCAGATGTTGGTGCCAGTCTGGCCGGTCAGTGTGCCGGCATTGCCGATGAGCGTGGCGACGCCGCTGAAGCCACTCACGCCGCCGGCGTTACCCGAGAAGCCTTCTGCGGAGGCGCCGGTCAGCGTCGCGTTGACCACTTGGTCGCCCTGCAGCGTGTCGGCATCGGCGCCACCCGCGACCGAGCCCGTCAGCGCCGCATCAATGTCGAATACGTCGGCGCCTGCGCCGCCGTTCAGGTTGAACGCGCTCGCCGCCGTCACGTTGAACGTGTCGATACCCGTGCCGCCGGTCAGCGTCGCGAAGCCGCTGAAGTTCAGCGTGTTGGCGCCATTGCTGTAGGTCGGCGTGCCGTTGAGCGCCCATGTATTGGGCGCATCGTCGCCGGTCAGCGTGCCGCCGTTGCCGGTCACTGTATCGATGCCGCTGAAACCGCTCACGCCGTCGGCGGTGCCGGTGAAGCCATCGGGGTCGGAGCTCGTCAGCGTTGCGTTGACGACCAGAGCGCCCTGCAGGGTGTCGGCGCCCGCACCACCTGCAACCGAACCCGTCAGCGCCGCGTCGATGTCGAACACGTCGGCGCCGTCGCCGCCGTTGATGCCGAAAGTGCTCGTCACCGTCACGTTAAAGGTGTCGACGCCCGTGCCGCCGGTCAGCGTCGCGAAGCCGCTGAAGCCCAGAGTGTTGGCACCGTCGTTGAACGTCGGCGCGCCGTCGAGCGTCCAGGTGTTGGTCGTGTCCGTGCCGGCCAGCGTACCGGTGCCGTCGAGGTTCGTGATGTCGGTGAAGTTGTTCCCTACGCTCGCGCTCGTGCCGTTGAAGCCTGCGTTGCCGCCAACGCCGGTCAGCGTCGCGCTGCCGATGCCGGTGATCGAGCCGCCGGCCGCTCCGCCTGCGATCGCACCGGAGAGCGTGTGGGTCGCGAGCGCGAACACGTCGACGTCGCCGCCGCCGTAAAGCGATAAGGTCGCGGGCCCGGTCAGCGTGAACGTGTCGATCGCGCTGCCGCCCTGCAGGATCGCGAAGTCACTGAAGGTCAGCGCGCGGCTACTGACCGTGTCGGTGTAGGTGCCTGTCGACCCGGTCAGCGCCGACCAGGTGCTCACGGTGTCGAGACCGGTCAGGGTGCCCCCACCGTCGAGACTCGTGATGTCGGTGAAGTCGCCCGTGATATTGGCGCTCTCGCCGTCGAAGCCTGCCGCGCCGCCGGCCGCAGTCAGCACGACGCTGCCGATTCCGGTAATCGAACCGCCGTCGGCGCCGCCCGCAATCGAACCGGTGAGCGTGTTGGCATTGAGTGCGAACACGTCGATGCCGGCGCCGCCGATGAGGTCGGCGTCGATCGATGCGGTCACATTGAAGGTGTCGACGTCCGCACCGCCGCTGACCGAGCCCGTCACATCGTGTGCAAGGTAGAAGACGTCCGCGCCGCCGGCGCCATCGAGCTCGTCAAAGCCGCTGTAGGTCGCCGCGTTGCCGCCGTCGTAAATGACTTCGCCGGCATCGGCGCCGCTGGTCGTGAACGTGTCTGCGGCTGCCGAGCCAATCAGGGTCGAACCGGCGACGCCGGCGCCGGTCAAGACGTTGATGTTGTCGAAGCCGAGCGTGGCCACGGCGGTGTCACCCGCGAGGCCGTTGCCCGTTCCGTTGCCGGTGATGGTCATGTCGACGGCCGTCGAGTAAGCGCTAACGTCCAGCGTATCGCTGCCCGCGAGCCCGTCGATGCTGCCGGTCAGGATGGCCGCATTGGAGAACACGAAGTTGTCGGCGCCGGTACCGCCGGTCAGATTCAGCGTCAGGTTCTGCGTGATGTTGAAAGTATTGCCCGCGTTCGTGCCGACGAACGCGTCGATGCCGCTGAAGCTGCCGGTGATTGGGTTCGTGGCGCCGGCGGTCGTGCCGTCAGATCCATCGGGCGCGCCGATTCCCAGCGTGAAGGTCAACGCCGAAGCGTAGGCGCTCACATCCAGCGTATCGCTTTCGGTACCACCGTCAATCGAGCCGGTCAGTACCGCGCCGTTGGTGAACGTGAAGGTGTCCGAGCCGCTGCCGCCGACCAACGCCGCGCTGATCGAGGCGGTGATGTTGAACGCATCGCCGTTGGCGCCGCCGTTCACGGTGCCGAGGCTGTCGCCTAGGTTGAACGTGTCGGCCTGAGAGCCGCCGGTCCAGTTCGCGAAGTCATTGAAGGTCAGCGTGTTGACGCCCGACTCATAAGTGCCGTTGTTGGCTGCGGTCGTCGTCCAGTCCGCCGCGGCGTTGAGACCGGTCAGTGTGTTCGTATCGCTACCGCCGGTCAGGACGTCGATATTGGCGAAGCTGACGCTGATTGCGCCGGTTGTGCCCGAGTAGCCGTTGGCGGTAGACGCCGACAGCGTGACGTCGGTCGCCGCTGCGTACGCGGCCAAGCTCAGGGTGTCGCTGTCAGCGCCGCCGTCGATGCTGCCGGTCAGCACCGCGCTGTTCGCGAATACGAAGCTGTCCGTGCCTGCGCCGCCCGCGAGGTTCGCGGTGATCGACGCGGTCACGTTGAACTCGTCTGCGGCGTCGCCGCCGGACACCGTGCCGAGGGCGTTGTCCAGGTGGAACGTGTCGATGCCGCTGCCGCCGGTCCAGTTGGTGAATGCACTGAACGCCAGCTCATTGCCGCCGGTCAGGTACGTGCCGGCGTTCGCGGCGGTCGTCGTCCAGGTTGCCGCGGCGTTCCGGCCGGTCAGCGTATTGGGCTGGTTGCCGCCGGTCAGCACGTTGATGTTGCTGAAGCCCGCCGACACCGCGTCCGTCGTACCCGAGTATCCGTTCCCCGCCGCGGTCGTCAATGTGACGTCGGTGACGGTCGTGTACGCGCCCAGGTTCAGCGTATCGTCGTCCAAGCCGCCGTCTATCGTGCCGGTCAGCACGTGGCCGTTGCCGAAGACGAAGCTGTCGTTCTCCTCGCCGCCGACCAGATTGAACGTCGCATTGCCGGTCAGCGTGAACGTGTCGACCGCGGTGCCGCCCTGCAGCGTCGCGAAGTCGTTGAAGGCCAGCGAATTGCCGCTGACCGTATCGGTGTAGGTGCCGGTCGTGCCGGTCAGCGCCGACCAAGTGCTCACGGTATCGAGACCGGTCAGCGTGCCGGAGCCGGTCAGGCTCGTGATGTTGCTGAAGCCGCCCGTGGCACCCGGGGTCGTACCGGTGAAGCCCACGAGTCCACCCGCCGAAGCCAAACTCGCGCTCGTGAACCCAGTGACCGAACCACCGTCAGCCTGGCCGCCGATCGCAGCGAAAAGCGCGTTGCCGCCGAGCGCAAACACATCAACGCCCGCACCGCCATTCAGGTTGTAGCTCGCGCTGCCGGTCAGCGTGAACGTGTCGACGTCGCTGCCGCCCTGCAGCGTCACGAATCCGCTGAAGGTCAGCGCGTTGGTGCTGGTGTACGTACCGGTTGAGCCGGTCAGCGCCGACCACGCGCTCACGGCATCGAGGCCGGTCAGCGTGCCGGTACCGGCAAGGTTCGTGATGTCGGTGAAGTCGCCCGTGACATTGGCACTCTCGCCGTTGAAGCCGGTGGCGCCGGCCGCCGTCAACAACGCGCTGCCGATGCCGGTGATCGAGCCGCCGTCGGCGCCGCCCGCGATCGAGCCCGTGAGCGTGTTGTTCGCCAGCGCGAACACGTCGATGCCCGCGCCGCCGATGAGGTCGGCGTCGATCGACGCGGTGACGTTGAAGGTATCGATGTCGGCGCCGCCGGACACCGAGCCCGTCACATCGTGGCCGAGGTTGAAGACGTTCGCGCCGCCGGCACCATCGAGCTCGTCGAAGCCGCTGTAGGTCGCCGAGTTGCTGCCGGCATGCGTGATCGTGCCGGCATCCGTGCCGCTGGTCAGGAACGTGTCCGCGTTCGCGGAGCCGATCAGGGTGGAGCCCGCAACGCCCGCGCCCGTCAGGACGTCGATGTTAGAGATCGAGCCTGACACCGGATTGGTTGCACCGGCGGTCGTCACGTTCAGACCATTGGTGACCCCATCGCTGGTGATGGTCATGTCGACCGCGGTCAAGTACGCGCTGACGTCGAGCGTGTCGCTGCCGTCGCCACCGTCGATGCTGCCGGTGAGGATGGCCCCATTTGTGAACACGAAACTGTCGGCGCCGGTGCCGCCGGTGAGGTTCAGCGTCAGCGATTCCGTGATGTTGAAGGTGTTGCCGGCATTCGTGCCGACGAATGAGTCGATGCCGCTGAACCCACCACTGATCGGGTTTGTCCCGCCGGTGGTCGTTCCGTCGGCTCCACCCGCACCTGATTCCAGGGTGAACGTCACCGCGGTGCTGTACGCGCTGACGTTCAGCGTATCGCTCTCGCTGCCGCCGTCGATGGTGCCCGTGAGCTCTGCACCGTTGGAGAAGGTGAACGTATCGTCGCCGGTGTCACCCACGAGTGTCGCCGCGATCGACGCTGTGATGTTGAACGCGTCGTTGTTCGCGCCGCCGTTCACGGTGCCGAGGCTGTCGCCTAGGTTGAACGTGTCGGCCTGAGAGCCGCCGGTCCAGTTCGCGAAGTTATTGAAGGCCAGTGTGAAGCTCGATACATAAGAACCGGCATTGGCGGCGCTCGTCGTCCACGCTGCGGCGGCGTTGAGGCCGGTCAGCGTGTTGGTGTTGGTCGAACTGCCCGTGAGCACGTCGATGTTGCTGAAGTTCACGGTAATTGCGCTGGTCGTCCCCGTGAAGCCCGTCGCGGAGCCGGCGGTCAGGGTCGCGCTGGTCGCGGTCGTAACCGCGGCGAGATCCAGCGAGTCGCTGTCCGCGCCGCCATCGATCGTGCCGGTGAGGAGCACGTCGCCGAATACAAAGGTGTCGTCGCCCGCATTGCCGCTCAGGTTCGCGGTAACCGACGCATTGACGTTGAACACGTCGGCGTCCGAACCGCCGTTGATGACGTTGATGTTGCTGAAGCCGCCGCTGATCGGGTTCGTCGCGCCTGCGGTGGTACCGGTCGCACCGCCGGAGCCGCCGACCGAGGCCAGCGTGAAGGTGACTGCCGAGGCGTATGCGCTCGCGTTCAGCGTGTCGCTGTTGTCACCGCCGTCGATGCTGCCGGTCAGCGCCGCGGTGTCGGCGAAGTTGAACTGGTCTGCGCCCGCGCCGCCCACGAGCGTCGCTGCAATCGATGCGTTCACGTTGAATACGTCGGCGCCGTCGCCGCCGGTGACCGTGCCGAGACCGTGACCGAGCGTGAACGTGTCGGCGTCGGTACCGCCGGTCCAGTTCGCGAACGCGTTGAAGGTGAGCGTGTTGGCGCTGGAAAGATAGGTGCCGTCGTTCGCATCGGTCGTCGCCCAGGTCGCGACGGCATCGAGGCCGGTCAGCGTGTTCGTGCCCGCGCCGCCCGTGAGGACGTCGACGTTGCTGAAGCCGCCTGATACGGCCGCCGTCGTGCCCGAGTAGCCCGTCGCGGTGGAGGCCGTCAGCGTCACGTCGGTCGCGCCGGCGTAGGCTGCCAGGCTCAGTGTGTCGTTGTCGGCGCCGCCGTCAATGGTGCCGGTCAGGACCGAGTTGTCGGCAAACACGAAGCTGTCGGCGCCCGCGCCGCCGGCGAGATCGGCGTCAATCGATGCGTTGACGTTGAAGACGTCCGCGCCGTCACCACCGGTCACCGTACCGAGGTCATTTCCGAGCGCGAAGGTGTCAGCGTCGGTGCCGCCGGTCCAGTTCGTGAAGTTGCTGAAGGTCAGCGTGTTGCCGTCCGACTCGTAGGTGCCTGCGTCGGCCGCCGAGGTTGCCCAAGCCGCCACAGCGTTGAGGCCGGTCAACAGGTTGGTGTTGCTGCCGCCGATTACGACATCAATCGTGGTGAAGCCGCCCACCGCCGAAGCCGTGCCGGAATAGCCATCCGCCGCCGACGCGGTCAGTGCGACGTTGGTGCTAAAAGGTTCCAGACCGAAGTCCAGCGTGTCGCTGCCCGCGCCGCCGATAATCGTGCCCGCGAGGGTCGCGGAAACGCTAAATACGAACGAATCGGTATCGGTCCCGCCGGTCAGGTTACTGAAATTCGAGAAGCCAACGCTGTTCAGCGTGCCCGTATCGGCGGCGGTGATGGTCCAGGCGTTCGCGGTGTTCGGGCCGGCGAGGATGTCGTTGGTGTCCGTGCCGCCGGCAAGCGTGATGTTCGCGGTATTCGTGAAAGCCCCGCCAACGGTCAGCGTCTCGGCGCTGTTGTTGTCGTCGTCGACACGGAAGCTGATGGTGTCGGTCGTCGCGTCGACCGCGCCGATGGTGATGCCGGCGCCGGTCGTGACGGCGGTCGCGGCGCCGACGACGATGCCACTATTAAAGGTGATGCCGCCCGCGGTCGCGCTCAGGTCATCGTTGAGCGTGGTCGTGCCGGTGTAGGCCTGGGCACTGGCGCTCGTCACGGCCTGCAGCGACACGGTGGTGCCTGTGATGCTGACCGCTCCGATATTGGTGCCAATCGCGCCCGAGGCGGTGACCGCGCCGTCGCTGTTGACGACGGTAAAGTCGCGTGCGCTGGCAACGCCGCTCACCGTACCGCCGAACGTGACGTCGCCGGCGGCAGTACTGTTGAAGGTCGCTGCGCCGGTGTCGAGGCGGACGTTGTTGCTGTACGTCTGCGCGCCGGTGGTCGTGATCGCGACGCCGAAGACGTCGGTGGTGCCGGCGCCGGACACGGCGATCGAACCGAGCGCGCCGTTGGTACCTTGTCCGACCGGGCCACTGAAACTGACCACACCGCCGGCAGCGATCGTGAGGGTGTTCGCCTCGGTCGCCTCGCTGTTCAGCGAGCCGCCCGGCGTGCTTTCGTCGGTGGCGAAGCTGACCGCGCCGCCCGCCGTCAGCGTGACCGACTCGGTGAGCACTGTGGCACCGTAATACCGTTGCCGGCCGAGGGCGCCCGACGTGGTGACGTCGGCGCCGAGATTGACCGTTCCACCCTGCGCCTGGATTTCATTCAGCGCGAACGATCCACCGATGATGCCGTTCAGGTTGACCGTCGAGGTCGAATTGATGATGAGGCTGGAGGTGCCAGCGACCGTGCCGTTGACGGTGCCGACCGAGATTGCGTTTCCGACCGCGGTGTCTGCGCCGAGCCGGAGGGTGAAGGTGTCGTTGATCGTGACGTTGCCGAGCGTGATGACATTACCGTCGTTTGCGGTAATGCGTGTATCTGCGGTCACTGTCAGCGGTGGTCCGCTCGACGTGATCAGGCCCGCGAGGAACGCGAAATCGGCGCCGATCGACAGCCCGGTCGTATTCGAGAAGGTCGTCGCGGTGCCGCCGGAGACGGTGCCGCCGCCCTGGAACACCAGACTGTAGGCCGCTGCCGCGGTCGTGATCGACCCGGCGGTCAAAGCGCCGGTGACGGTCGTCGTGCCGCCGGTGACGCCGGTGGTGTTGAGCGTACCAGCCCCGATGTCCAGCGTACTGCTGAAAGTCGTTGTTCCGCCGCCCGCGAGCGAAAGGTCCGGGTCACCCGTTGCGGTGACCGCGCCCACGGACGCGGTGCCGTTCGCGGTCGACAGCGTGACCGGCACGGTGATGTTGACCGCCGGCAGGATCAGGTCGGGATTGTTGCCGGCGTTGTCCAGCCGGATCGAGGCGCCGAGCTGTACCGGCACGCTCGACGAAACGTCGAGTTCGCCGAGGCGCAGCGTGGTGTCGCCGATTGCACCGCCGACATCACCCCCGAAGCTGACCTCACCGGAGCCCGCAATGGCCTGCAGGGTATGCCAGCTCGACGCCGGACTCGTGACGGCGCCACTGAAGGTGAGCGCCCCATTGGCGCCGTTCGCGGTGGTGGTCAGGACGATGCCGTCCGTGTTCAGCACGACCGGGGCAGCGTAGGATTGAAGTCCCGCAGTGGTGACCGAGCCGTTGAGCGTGACGAGACTCGCCGAGCCGATGGTCAGGCTGCCCAGCGCGCCGTCGACCCCGGTGCCGACCGCGGCGCCGAAGCTGACGCTCCCGGTACCCGCCGTGATCGCCAACGCGTGGTATTGGCTGGCCGCGCTGTCCACCGTGCTGGTGAAATGGACGTTGCCGGACGTCGTGCCGGTGGAAATCGTCACCGTCGCGGTGTTCAAGGTGGCCGGGCCGTTGAGCGTGATGTCACCGCCGTTGCCAGCCGCTCCAGCACCATCGCCGGCGCCGCCCGCCGCCGTCAGGTCGCCGTTCAAGGTGATCCCGGTGCCGGTGAGGGTGATCGCTCTGCCAAGTCCACCGACTGCTTCGCTTCCGCCAAACGCAGCGGTTCCGCTCGTATTTAGTGAGCCGACCGTCAACGTAGCGCCCGCATTCAGCGTGATAGCGCCCCCCGACCCGCCGTTGGCGACTGCGGCACCCGCCTGTGAATCGATGGCGCCTGTCGTCAGCGCCCCTGCTGTCGTGATGGTTACGAACCCGCCATCTAAACCCGCATCACCGGTTGTCGCAATCGTGAAGCCCGAGGAATCGAAGGTCATGCCGCCGGTCGCGGTGAACAAGCCTCCGCCCGTCGTGATGTTCGCGTCGATATTGAGCGCGCCGGTGTGGCCGTTCAGGTCGAGAGAGCCCGCGGTCGAAATCGCGGCGGTGTTGGTGAAGTCCGAGCCTGTGCTGGTCAGCGAGTTGCCGGTCAGCGCGCCGATGACGCTCACGGGCTCCACGGATGCGCCCGCTTCGTTCGCCGTCGTGTTGAGCGTGATGGCACCGGTGCCGGCGTTCAGCGCCACCACCGTCATGGTCCCGGTCTCGTCCGTCCCGTTCGGGCCAACGCCGTAGGTGATTGAAATCGCGCCGTTCTGGTCGCTCGTATCAATAGTGGTCGCGCCCGCCATCGTGAACACGGCATCGCCCGCGTCGCGGTTCACCGGATCGGCCAACGCGTGATTCGCGACAGCCGTGAACGCGCCTCGTAGCGTGACATCGGCGTTGATCAGGATGCTGCGGCCCGCCTGCAGCGAAAGGTCGCCTATACCTGTGTTTCCGCTCGAATCGACCGCGTCTGTGACCGTGATGTCATTGTTTGCCTGAAGGACGACGTTCGCGCCGTCGAGCGCTGTGACCAAGTCCGCCGGCGCGATCGCCAGCGTCGCGGTTGGATCGGTCGCGAATGCCGCGTCGCCGACGACTCCCACTGCCGCATTGACGATCGTGATGTCCTTCGGATCGAGCAGCAGGGTGCCCATCGAACCCAAGGGCGCACGCACATCGGTGGTGCCCGCGTAGGTCAAATGCCCACTACCGGACACTTCGACGAAGCCGCCGTCGCCGCCGTTGTCGCCGCCGCGGGCGGAAATCGTGCCGTTGAAGCGCGTCGTGTCGTCGGCCCAGACGATGACTTCGCCGCCGTCGCCGTTGTCGGTGGCGTCGGCGTTGATGGTCGCGGTCTCGGCGACGTAGGTCACCGTTGCGTTCTGGATGTTCTCGTCGTTGCCCTGGAA
>CAYODZ010000100.1:0-5089 GCA_964402835.1 uncultured Gammaproteobacteria bacterium
GTTGGTGACGGCGCCGGTGCCGTTGAAGCGCAGCATCCCGGACTCGACGCGCACTTCTCCCATGTTGTTGACCCGCCAGGCGATGTCGACGGTGCCTGCATTTACCCGCTTGACGAACGTGCCGTTCTCATCCACGTTGAACTGCGGAGTCCCGCCGGCGACGGTGAATCCGACCCCAATTAACCCGGATTCCTCGGCCAGCGTCCCTTGCACGTTGAGAATCGCGTTAGCCGTTCCGCTGATTACGTTTCCCGTCTGGGGCGCATTCGGGGCGACGCCGTTCTGGATCTGAACCGTGGCGCCGGGGAGGATGTTGACCGTGCCGTCGATCGTGAGGCCCTGCGCAACGTCGAAGAATCCCGTCGCCGCGGCGAAGTCGTGGCTCTGCAACGTCCCGCCCCTGAGGATCACTCTGCCGCCCGTGGTCGAATCGAGCTTCAGCGTTCCCGCCGATCCTCCGAGGATCGTGACACCCTGGAAAACGGTGGCCGCGCCCGGGCCGCCGTCCTGGTTGGGTTGGAAATCGATCGTCAGGTTCTGGGTCCCGCCTTTGGTGATGCCGTTGTTCAGCTGGACGTGCCGCGCCGCCTTGAGGATGAGCGTGGCGGCAGCGGTGGTCGGGCTGAAGGATGCGGCCACATTGAAAATGATGTCGCCGTCGCCGCCAGCGCCGCCGCCGGGCGTGACCGCGGTGGTGTTGACCTCGACGATGCCGCCCGCATTGACGGCGGTCTGAAGCGTCCCGAAATTGAGGGTGCTGGTGGAGTTTTCGTCTTCGGGCCGAAACGGGTTGGTGCCCGTATTATTCATTGTCGGATTGTTATCGACCGTCGTCGTCGTCGGATCGAGCAGCCATTTCCCCGCCGTGCCTGCCGGCGCCGAGATATCCGGCGCGCGTGTCGCTTCGAGGTAGCGCTTGCCGGACGTCTCGACGAAGCCGCCGTTGCCGGAGTCGATCCCGCCGCGCACTGAAATGTGGCCGTGCGCGCGCGCAGTGTCGTCGGCCCAGACGATGATGCGTCCGCCGTCGCCGCTCGAGATCGCACTCGCATCGAGCCGCGCATCGGGAGCAAGCCACGTGACGAAGGCGTTACGCACGTCGGGGTTCAGCCCCCGATAGTCGCCACCGACCAGGATCTCGCCACCGCCCGCGGCGCCTTGTGCGCTGATGCTCGCCCGATCGAAGAGCCCGACGCGCTCGCCGAGCACCTGCACCGAGCCGCCTTTGCCGGCGCTGTTGTAGACCGAGATCGTCGCGTTGCCGTCGAGAATCGTGTCCTTCTGCGCGGAGAGCACGACGTGGCCCGCGCTGTCGAGACTCGCGCTCGCGACCTTGATCTCACCCGAATGCTTGAGCGTCCCGGCGAAAAGTCCGACCGCATTGGCTGCTTGGATCGTGCCGAGATTGACGACGCTGTCTTCGGGCGCCTGGATGCCGAACTGCACGCCGTGTGCATCGGGGCTTGTGATCGTGATGCTCTTGCCGGCCGCAAGCACCACGTCGCCCGCCGAGCTGCGGATGATCCCCGCGTTCTCGATCTGCGGCCCGACCAGAAAGATATCGCGCGCGGCCTGGATCGTGCCTTCGTTTCTCAGCACACCGGCGCCGCCGCCTTCGAACTTCAGCTTCCCGGCGAGGAAATCCTTGTCCGCGATGGTGAGCGTCGAGGCCACGAACCCCGCGGTGTCGATGAGGGCGCCCGCGCCGATCACGATGCCGTGCGGGTTGACGAGGAACACGCGCCCGTTGGAAGTGAGCGCGCCCATGATGCTCGAGGGATTCGCCGCGATGACGCGATTCAAGACCGCGCTCGCCGAGGACTGCTGCACGAACTTCGTGAGCTCGCCCGGGGCGATCGAGAACGACTGCCAGTTGAGGATGGTGCCCGGGGCGTTGGTGACAGTTAAGTTCTTGCCGGCGGCCTGGACGGTAGCGGAGCCGGCGGCGACCTGGTGCCCGGTGGGATTGGCGGCGGCGCACTGGGCGAGCGCGGCCAACACGAAAGTGGTGAGCGGGCGGGGCGCGAGCGCGGATGTGCGCCCACCCCGCTTTTTAATGACGTGTCTTTCCTGCGCCTCTGCCATGACTCCCCGTCAGCCCGATACGGCTCTTTTGCTCATTGTAACTGCGCATTGCCGTCATCGGCATACGGCGCCTCTGATTTTGCGTTCGTCCTCGTCTCCGATGCTGCGGTACATATCCGGGTTGCTCATATCGTGCTCTCGAAGCGCGACGACGTCCTGCGTGCCGCTCGCGCCGCTGGCGCTCATGCTCGTGCCGCCCTCGAACAGCAAGGCGTAATCTGTCGAACCCGGGCGAGGCGTGTAGGCGAAACCCGTCGGATAGTCGAAACTCGTGAAGTCGCCCTGGCGGTTCGTGGAGGTCATGAAGGTATACGTTTCATTGCTGGGCGGCACGTAGCCGGGCCCGTGCCGGACTTCGAGCTTGCCGTCGAGGGTCGTCGTGCCCATGACGCGCAGCAGATCGTAGCTGACGCCTTGCTCTGTGCCCGCGATGTCGGCTACGAGCGTGCCGCTCGGGCCCTGGGCGAAGTCTCCGTCGATGGTCATCGTACCCGGCGATCCGCCGGGGCTCAGCCTTCCGTTGCTCGTCAGCAGATTGCCGTTCAGATCGACGGTGCCGTTGCCTTCGAGCGTCCCGGTGTTCATGAGCGCGGCGCCATTCGTCGAGAACGTCGTCCCGGGCCCCACGTTGATGGTGCCGCTGTTCGTCGGGAAGCTGCCGTTCACCTGAAGGGTCCCGGACTGGACGAGCAGGGTGCCGGTGCTCGAATTCGTAAGCGTCAATTGATTGTCGCTTCCGATCGTGCTCGTCGCGGGTCCCGCGCTCTTCTTGAGCGTTCCTGAATTCGCGATCGAAGCGGCACCGGTGTTCTGAATCCCCGCGTCGCTCTGTATGTCGAACATGCCGCTGTTCGCCACACTCGCCGCATTGTTCAGCGCCAGATTGCCGGTACCCACGACGCTCGCCGTTCCGGCGTTCGTGAGCGAGCCGCCGCTGACGGTTTTCGAGCTTGCGCCGGTGAGATTGAGCGTAGCGCCATTGGGCACCGTGAAAGCGCCGAGCATCGTGCCGCCGGTCCACGCCGTCGTACCCGCGAGATTCGCCGTGCCGCCGAAGTTGCCTGACTGCAGCGTGAGCCCATTGGAAGTGATCGTGCCGCTGAAGGTGCTGTCGCTTGTGACGAGATGATTGCCTGCGCCGATGAAGTGCGTGCCGTTGCTGAAGCTGTTCGTCGCCGCGTACTCGATCGTTCCCGTCTGCGCGTCGAGCACCCCGCTGTTGGTGAAGGGGATCAGGACCATGGTCGTTCCACCGCCCCCCGATTTGCGGAACGTGCCGCTGTTGCTGAGCGACGGCGCTGCGCCGGTCGCGTACTGGAGGTCCGCATCGCCGACGACGTCAAGCAGGCCGCTGTTGTTCACTGCGGCCCCGTCGTTTACGGCGAGATTGCCATCGCTGACGAGGTTCGTCGTGCCTGCGTTGGCGAGCGAAGCCCCCACGCCTTGCACGGTCTTCGTGCCGGCGCCCAGAAGGTTCAGCGTCGAGCCGGAGGGAACGGTGAACGTGCCCGTGAACGTGCCGCCCGTCCAGGTCGTCGTCCCGGCCAAGTTCGCGGTCCCGCTGAAATTGCCCTGCTGCAAAGTGAGCCCGTTGGATGTGATCGTGCCATTGAATGCGCTGTCGTTCAGAACGACGATGCCGCCCGCGCCTGTGAACCGCGTTCCGTCGTTGAACGTGTTGTTCGCCGCCAGCGCGAGAGACGTGCCGTCAGCGGCATTGATCGTGCCGCTGTTCAAGAACGCGAAGGGGTTGCTCACGCCGATGGTGCTGGTCGTTCCGGCGGTTTTCGTCAATGTGCCGGAATTGTTCAATGTCGGTGTCGCGCCGGCTGAATGCTCGATGCCTGCGCTGCTCTGCAAATCGAGCGTTCCGCCGTTGCTGAACGTCGCGCCGTTGTTGAGCACGAGATTGCCGGAGCCCGGTATGTTGACCGTGCCGCTGTTGGCCAGCGTCGCGCCGTTGTTCAGCAGCAGATTGCCCGCGCCGGCCATGCGCAGTGTGCCCGCATTGGTGAGCGTGGTGTTGTTGATCGTGCTCGCGCCTGCGCCGGTCAAGCTCAACAGCGCGCCCGCGGAGACATTGAGCGTGCCAGCTGTCGAGTTGAGCGTGCCCAGCGTGAGGCTCCCGCCTGTGATCGACAGGTTTTCTGCAAGGGTCAGCGGGCCGGCGTTCTGTGCGCCTGACGAAAGCGTGATGGTGTTTGATGGGCCCGCGGCTCCGATATCCGGAATCGCGGTGTTCTCGCCTGCGATGGGCGCGCGGCCGAGACTCCAATTCGCTGCCGTCTCCCACAAGCCGTTACCGGCAAGAATCCATGTGTTCGTGATCCCCGTCACCGCGAGAACGTAATTCGTCGCGTTAGGCGTTGCCGTGTAGTCGACTCCAGTCGGGAAGTTTTTGGTCGTGAAATCGCTCGCGCCAGTGCGCGAGGCGTAGTTCATGACCGTAAAGTTGTTGCCGATTGCAGGCACGAAGCCGCCCAGGTGCGTCACGTTGAGCGTGCCGTCGAGCGTGACGTTGCCGGTTACGTTGATCACGTCATAGTCGGTTCCGGGCGTCGCGGTGCCCTGGAGCTCGATGTCGATGACGGACGTCGAGGTCATCGCCAGGTTGCCGCTGATCGAGAGCATGCCCGGCGTGCTGCCAGGCCGCAGCGTGCCGCTGTTGGTCAGCGTGTTCGCCGCGCCGACGTTGATCGTGCCATTGCCCGTGATAATGCCGGTGGCCGCGTTGGTAAGGTTGGTGTTGTTGGTAGACAGCGCCGCGCCGTTGCCGACGTTGAGGGTGCCGGCATTGGTCGGGAAGGTCGATAGTTGCAACGTCCCCAACTGCACGCCGAGCGTGCCATTGTTGGTTAGTGCTGCCAGGCCCACATTGCCTGCGTTGTCACTGCCGAGGAACGCCGTGCCCGTGCCTGCCGTCTTCTCAATCGTGCCGGTGTTGGTCATCGTCGTGGTGCCGATGCCGCAGCACGCCGCATCACCCCAGTTCAAGTTGCCCGCG